>CAYHGS010000029.1:1325-15098 GCA_964356305.1 uncultured Candidatus Peribacteria bacterium | reverse complement strand
GCAATCATTATTTCTTTATTCTTCATTTCTCTATGAACAAAAAACTTTTTGTTCCCCTGCTTCTCGCAGCCGTATCTCTTTCCGCTTGTGGCAACGCTGCTACTGATGACAAAACTGTCACGGCAGCTCCTGTTGTTTCTACGGCTCCTGTTCTTGCTAACGTTCCCGCAGGATGTCCTTCAAAGACATCACTTACGGTCAAGACCAGCTCAACTCCATCTACGACATTCGATGCAACAACCGGACTTCTCGTAGTATACAAGGCTAACCCGGAGACGGCTCAACTCGCTTTTGGTGATTTTGCTTTCACCTCTGATAATATGTATTCAGGACTTGAAGATGGTAAGTTCAAGGTTTCTTTTGGTTTAACCAATAAAGACAAAACGCCTATTAATGTTGGACTCTTCACGCAGAAGGCTACGGACAACAGCAAGGTTTCAGACCTCGGACTTAGCACAAAAGAATCCCTCTTTGGATTCATCGGAGACAAGGCTACGGTTGACCTCAAAGTTGTCAGCAAGACCTACGCTTGCGGAACTGTTAATATCGATGATGGATACGCATCCGTAAAGGGAGACTTCATCGCACAGGTTAACGCGAAGTAAATATACATATGAGCCGGGTGTAATTGTAAAGATTGCATCCGGTTTTTTGATGGAGCTGTCTTTTGTGGATGAATATATACTTCGAGCTTACAGGCACATGATGACGCATGGAGTTGTATCATTCATAGTCGGTATACGTTTTGTGTACTCTTTGTATACTGTTTCGTATACTCTTTGCATACTCCACCTTCTTTGCTCAGGATGTTCTCTTCTAGTCAGACACACCCAATAGCCCCAAAAAAGTTTCGCTGAGTCGCGATTTTTTTATTTGCGCTTCATAAGCGATTCGCGGGCGAAGAGAAGTGCGAATCGTTGATCCCGAGTGAGGCGTTTGGTGATCATGAGGGCTCCCCCAGGGGATACCTCTGTTGAGGCACCCCCGGATTCTTTTATGAAATCAGACGGATAGGTTTCGACGAGGGGCATGAAGTCACCGAAGAAGATCCGCTTGGTGAGCTGTGAAGGCCTCGCGCCGGGCTGTTTCTGTACATTGAGGGCGTATGTGTTCGCCAAGATGTTGCTGAGTTTAAATGGCAATTTATAGCGAATTTTTGTGACGGATGTTTGGCCCGGATTCGTGGACATCGTGAAGGTTACGTAATCGCGATTCATGTCCGGGTCATGGTGGATGGCGAGAGGCATGGTTGGTGGCGGTGTACTCGTGGCTTGCGCGCTGGCGGTTTGCGTGGCGGCCAGGAACTGGTCAGGAAGTATCTCCGAGCCGTTGGGGAGGTAGGCGCGAACGACTACGATGTTCGTGCCTTTTCCAAATACGTTCAGGAAATGTTCAGGAAAATCGACAAAATTAAAAGGCTTGAGGAGTGAGCGCCACTTCTTCTCGGTAGCCCCGCTCCACGCGTGCGTACGTCGCAGCGTCAGCTGGTCATACACCTCTCCTCCTTTTTCTATCACCGTATCGTGAGAAATTTCCTGCGTCATATACGCATCGCTTTTATTGCCACCGGTTGAGGTTGTTGTAATATTAAGATAGTCCTCGCTTGGTATTGCAGCAGCTTCTTTTGCATTGTTCACATTCATTTTTGCCACTCCGTCCGCCCCAAGTATCTCAAAAAAGTTTTGCGTGAGAGTGTTTTTCGAAAAGCCCAATATATTTTTCTGAATAACTCCTTCGAGTATGGCATCGTTTAGCCCGGACATATTACTTGCTTGAAACAGCCTCTTTTGTATGGCTGGAAGCATATCTTTGAGGATTTTTTTCGGATCATCAGCGCCTGAACGCTTCGTCTCCACCATGTACGTCAACACCTCTCGATAATTTTCGGCCGTCATAGGCGCCCTAAGTTGCGGAAGCTCTATCGGACCGGTGATCTCAAGTATCTTTCCGAGAAGATCCTGGTTCACGGCAATGACCGTATCAGCCTTTTCTCCTCTTTCTTTTGCATAAAACCAGATTGCCTTTTCTCCCGATATGCCAAAGTCCGGAGAGTAATTCGAATCACGGAAAAACCATCGATTCGTAAGCGCCCTCATCTCTTCCGGTGGCTCAATTACCTCCTTGAACTGTCCATCCATGTCATAAACATCTTCCAACTTTAATGAAATTACGTAGCCATTTTGCATCTCAAGATTCAAAAAACTTCCTATAAATCCGCCGGTTGGCCTCACCTCATCATTATTCTGCAAGAGTACGAGCGTGCGGTGTGGTCCACCATTTCCAAATATCTCAATAATTCCCGGAAGCATAAGCATAATATCATTCAACATTTTCTCGGACTGCCCAAGAAGCGTCGCACCTTTTTGTAGCGATGGAATGTATTGCTTTGGTGAGACGCTGATGAGGTCGTTCATATTATCCTGAGTGCGCTTGATATTTGCGTGCACTTTTGCCACAACCTCATTCGTTTTCTTCAGCTCAGCCAATATAGGCGATTCGCTGCTCGGAGACTCATCAACATGACTCATGGTCTGCGCAAAAAGTTCGGGAACTTTTCTGAGCCTTTCCAGCATTTCTGTCATATCTTTTCCTGACTCGGCGAGGAGACTTCCTGATTCCAAAACGGAGGTATACTTCGATAAAATCGGGTCAGATTTGATAAACCAAATTTGCGATTGCGCCTGTTGAAAAGTGCTATATGCCTGCTCAAACATATTCCGCGCTGTCGCCAAATTATTATCTTTTGCGCTCGTACCCGCTTGAATAATCTGCCCATATCCACTTTTTGCTGATTGCGTGATCTGTGAAAAAAGCCTTCCACCTGCGGCATATCCACGCGCCGCGTATATTCCAAATAAAATTACCATTCCAAAAATCGCCATCACTGCGAGCTGAATAATAATTGATGTTTTTGTGCTTGTATGTTTTCGCACTATAAATGTATCCCCTTGTTTTCCTTCCGCTTGGTACTCATTACTTGCTCGTACGTCAGAGGTTCTAATATCGGCACGTATGACGTTTTCTCGTGATAAATCGAGAATGAATGGAGATTTTTTTTCTGGTTTTTTTCCCACAACATTCACGTCAGCATCACTGCCTATGGCTTTTGGCAGCGCTTTTTTCTTTGCTACGATATCTCGTACTATATTACGTATTCGCACGATGGTCAGGGTGAAAAGAAAATAATAGTCTTCACGGCATCCTCAAAACTATTTGTCGCGAGTGACATTTCGCTCACGCTACCGAGAAATTTGAGTACATCCGGAAGCGTCTTTTCCAAATCATGAGGACGCGCGTAGATAATATCATCGGCAGCCTGTAGTTGCGGCCTGATATACTTCTCATATGACCGCGTGCCTTTTAACGTTGCTACCGAGCCATTCATGGTGTCGATTGTTCGATGCATCTCGTCTATCGACAGTGTAATGATCGCTCTATTGCCCGTGATGGCCATAAATATTCCCCTTGCGTCTCCTTCAATCTCCGTAGCCTGGATAGCCATGCCTTTGTATTCAGCCCGAGAGGTTTTCATATTTTTCGCTGATCCTTTTATGGTGTCATTTTCAATGACCGGTTGAAATAATATTCTGCTCGACTCGATACCTTTTATCATTTTTTTCAATATTTTTTCTTGTTCAGCAGGATTCGTAAGCTCAATTATCGCCTTCATTTGGCCATCATCAATAGCAAATCCATACTCGCCGGCCAGAAGTATCTTTATATCACCCATTGAAATGTTTCCATCAAAAGTGCTCTTTATGGCTGCATCTAGATATGAAGTAAGTATACTTGTCGATGCCGCCTGCAGTTGCATGTTCGCCGATGGAGCTAAAAACATGCCGTTGATTTTATCGCTTATGCTTGCGATATTCTCTCCCCCCATATAGAACTGTGTCTTGTCGCTACATATACCGATGAGATTTCCTCTATATTTTTTTTCATTTTTTGAAGATTTTTTTTGAGAAAAAAGAGCCACATGCTCGACGGCAAACATATCATCAAGTGCCTTGATGCTTGCGCCTTCCGCCATGAAATTTTGCGTCAGCATTCCGCTCACCACGCCTGGAAGCGACTGCATTATTTGCGTCAGCTGCCCCGGTCGCATAAATATAAATCCAAGTCGATTTTTCTGCGGAACGGCGTTGTGTATTCGTTGAAAATTATTATTTATGAAGAGCGATTTTCCCCTTGTAGCCATGATTATCTGCCTTATCGCTTTGTCGTCGGAAGCGATGACGAGATAGTTCCCGAGAAATGCGAGCGTGATTGGTGATGATGCAATATAGTGGTATGTTTTTACCCCATCGATCATCTCTTCTTTGAGATCCTCGGTAATCGAAGCGAGCCGATGCAGCCGGAAGAAATCGAGCGCCTGTTTTTCATTTGTCACTTCAAGAAAAATAGCCCCTTTTGCATCACTCAACATGGCAACTCCCGCTCGTCGAGAGAGCCATGGGTAAATATCCTTCATAATGTCGATTGTGAACATAGTGTTCACCTCCCCGATGAGCGCCGAGATGGTCGGGAAACTTTTTCCGTCGGTGAGGTTATTATAATTCTGCCAGTTATTTCCCTCAATCTTCGTATCAAACTCTACAAATCCTACCGCATCTTGCGGAATAAATTTTGCGATAGATGCCGGCTTCATGAGCTCACCCCAAATGAAAATTGCAAAAAAAGCCAGAACGATAAGGGCGGCAACCATGAGAGAAGCGGCAAGTGTTTTTTTTGATAATACAAAAAGTTTGGACCTCAATCGTGGTCGCGTTGCATCTGTAGGCTGATTTTCCGTGGAACTTTTTTTCGCGGGTAACTGCCCTGTTGTTTTTTTCTCGGTGGCACTGAGCTTCTTAAATTTCTTCTGAGATGACTTTTTTCCCATGTGGTTCAAAAAATACGAGGTACGAGTAGTCGCTTTTTATCATCCCACACGCCAAAAACTAGGGCAAGTTTTCAGGGTTGCGAGAATGCAAGGAGCGTTCTTTATTTTCTTGCTTTGCTGATTTTTCAGGTCTTTATTTTTTGATGGCGAATGGCTTCTGCGCCTTGTTCGCGAGCTGGCCACAGGCCGCCGAAATATCCTGTCCCAGGCTCACGCGCGTTGTCGCCGGTATTCCCGCCTCCTCAAGTATCTCTTGGAATCGTTTAATCGTAGCCTTTTCCGACCCCTCAATTCCCGGAATATCCGTGGCATTATAGGGAATTAAATTTACATGACAGAGCATTCCCTTCACGAGTTTTGCCAGCTGCTTCGCGCATTTCTCCGTGTCATTAATTCCACGTAGCATAACATACTCAAAAGAAATTCTCCTCTTCGTCTTGTCCACGTAATATCGAATGGCATCCATGAGGTCATCAAGCTTATACCTAAGCGCAATCGGCATAATTTCCTGACGCAGCTCTTGCGTGGGTGCATGGAGCGAGAGCGCGAGATTTACCTGAAATGGCTCATCCGCAAACTGTCTGATTTTTTCTACCATACCAGCGGTCGAGACGGTGATTTTCCGTGCACCGAGGCCAATATATTCCGGATCCATCAGCACCTTGAGCGATTTCATAAGATTGTCATAATTTCTGAATGGCTCTCCGATACCCATATAAACAACATGGTTCACTTCGTCCTGTTCGGCATCCGGATTCTTCTTTTTATTCAACGCTGTTTGATGTCGTAAATATCGTGAAAAAAATATTACCTGATCAGCCATCTCTTCCCATGTTAGGCTTCGTTTAAATGTTAACGTACCTGATGCGCAGAATTTACATTTCAACGGACAGCCAACTTCCGAGGAGATACAGACCGTTCTTCGACCGTCCTTGAAGCGCATTAACACGCCCTCGATTGTATTATTATCCGGCAGCTTGAAAAGAATTTTTAATGTTGAGCCGTCACGTGACATCTCCTGCGCCGTTGGTGTGACTGTGGAAATCTGAAGATTTTCTGACAGGAGTTTTTTCAGAGGTTTTGGAATTGTCGTAATGTCGTCGAATGTCTCCACGCCCTCCTGATAAATGGCATGCGCAATCTGCTTCGCGCGGAATGCGGGAATTTCATGTTTTTTGCAGAAATCGGTAAGTTGTTCGAAGGTGAGCATGATTGAAGTGTCTAAGGGGTCCCAAGGCGTAGCAACAGTAAGCGCAATTGCTTCAGGATGCATATTTTAACCATTTTCCATCCTTGCGTCAATGAATCTCCCCGATGACCCCATTTTACCTATTTCGGCTTCCTATACCCGATAACCATCTGATCCACTGTATATTTTTCCGACTGACGATTGGGCGATACAAGCAGCTTCCAGTGCGCAGGATCCACCTCCTCATTCTCTATTAACGTATTGTGAACAATTCGCTCGTGAAGCTTACAAAGTGGCTTAATGAAATTCGAGTCGTGAGTTTCAGCTTTAGGTAGGTGGTCCGTAAGGCTGAAGCGCCGAGTATGATGGAAAATTTCGGCCGGCGCGGCACAATTGCTGAAAGCGCAAAGACCATTATATTGCCTCAAAACTACCCTCCGCACCGAGGCGGGAATATGGCGCGATGTTGGCATTTCTTCTTCGGTCTTACTTCTTTGTAGGTTTATTTTTTGCCCATCTGTCTTTTGAATATCTGTCGTTTCTTTCTTCTCGATATGATGCAAAAATTCCACCATTACCTCCTCCCATGTAATTAACTCTTTTCGATCTTTTTCTAACTTCTGGCGGAAAAGTCGCATTTTTGCGGCGATTTGGCGGTTAAGGGAAAATGTAAATGTTTCGCGTTCATAGGCGAGTTGATCGAATTTTGTGAGGGATTGATAATTTGTAGGATTCTCGTTACTCACCGAAATAATTTGTCCTGGAATTTGACAATCACTACTTTTCCTATTATATTCTGAAATTTCGGCGCCGAAACTTTCAGCTTTATTTTTACCACTTTTTTCAAAAATAGATGATTGCGCCATAGAACTCTGCTGAGTCAATTGCCCGAAAGGATAATTACACTGAACAGACTCGCTTTCGGTAATAACAATCGATCCCTGTAATTCGCGATATTGCTGAGCCGTAAAATCACGCAAGTAGAGAGCAAGCGCTTGATTCGATATGTTCTCCAATTTTTCAATCCACTCTTTCTGATTTTCAACTGTCAGCCACGCCGTAACCATCCTAATTTTTGACCATCCAATACTCCCTCTATACAATAACTTTCTCACCAACGGAAAATCGTGCAACTGTTGATCAAGTCTCAATACCTCCGTTACAATATCCCGACTGATGCCGCCGAGCTTTGCAGCAAAATCGTAGGTCGAGTAAAGACCACGGCCGAGGTAAGCCTGACGACGCTCAACCAGCGGCAAAAGTCCGATAAATTGACGACGGGATTTTAGGGCGATGGAGCCAATATTTCGACACTGTTCGTAAATCTCCCGAGCGGTGAGATCCTCGGGATTTGTCGTGCTGCGCTGTGCGGTATTATGAAACATGAGTCGGTACGTTATAAAATACGTGTCGACCCGTGCAGTGATGCGGGAATTTTCTGAATATGCAGAGATGTATCTGTGCAGGTGGATACTATCAAATTTTCGTCTAAAATTCAAGTGACACAATCATATATTGTCGCTTATTTAAGCCAAAATAACACATTATCTCCTGCTCCGCAATTTACTTTTTCCTGACATAATTCTGACACAATCCTGACACGCCCTCGATATACCCTCATCACCCCAACTCCGCACCTCCACGCCTTGCAATGCCCCCTCAATCCTATTACAGTGATGAGGCTATAAAACCATACTTTGAACCCTATGAAATCCCTGACCGCCAATCAACTCCGCAAGCGATATATTGACTTTTTCGTGACACGATTCGGACACGCGCAGATTCCGAGCAGCTCTGTGATTCCCGAAAATGATCCAACGGTTTTGTTCACGACGGCGGGAATGCACCCTCTGGTTCCGTACTTGATGGGTGAACCGCACCCGAGCGGAAAAAGACTAGTAGACGCACAAAAATGTATCAGAACGGATGATATTGATGAGGTGGGCGATGCGTCTCATTGCACTTTTTTCGAGATGATGGGCAACTGGTCCCTGGGAGATTATTTCAAAGAGGAGGCGATTACAATGAGTTATGATTTCCTCACGGGTACCGAGGAAAATCTCGGCCTTGGACTCGATCCGAAGCGTCTCTGTGTCACGGTTTTCCGTGGCGACAACGATGCACCGAAAGATGAAGAGTCAATCAAGCATTGGAAAACTCAATTCGCAAAGGCAAATATGAGCATAACTGAAGGCATTCCTGGTGAGGATGAGCCATCGCTGACAGAAGACGGTCCACGTATTTATGCCTATGAGAAAAAGAAAAACTGGTGGGGTCCTGCCGGTCAGACCGGTCCGTGTGGTCCGGATACGGAGATGTTTTATTTGGTGAGGCCGGATTTGAAGCATGATGAAAAATTCGGACCGAAGTGTCACCCGAACTGCGATTGCGGAAGATTCGTGGAGATTTGGAACGATGTTTTCATGCAATATCAAAAAACGGCTGAGGGGAAATTCGAGCCACTAGCGCAGCAAAACGTGGATACGGGACTCGGACTCGAACGCGTGGTAGGCATTCTTCAGGGAAAAAGCAGCATTTATGAGACGGAAATTTTCGTGAAAGCGAGAGAGCAAGTTGAACATGCCATCAAGGAAAGTGCGGCGGAACACGGGGCGGAACACGGCAAGGCAAATACAGCGGGACATGGCGGCGCGACCCAGCAAAATACCGCAGAGCAAGAGACTAAATTCTACCGAGTCATCCTCGACCACCTTCGCGCTGCAACCTTTATGATTGGTGATCCTGCGAGTCTTTCCCCTTCTAACACCGATCAGGGATATATTTTGCGCCGTTTAATTCGTCGTGCGGTGAGATGTGGAACGCAGCTTGGCATTCAGGAAAATTTCACGGCACTTGTTGCCGACTCCTATATCGATGTTTATAAAGATGCCTATCCTGAACTCACATTAAATCGCAATCGCATCCACAAAGAGCTCGACCGTGAAGAAACAAGATTTCGAGAAACGCTGATAAAAGGCGAGAGAGAATTTCAGAAACAAGTTGAACCACTTATTGGTCATGCTTTTTATAATCATCCGAATTGGCTCATCTCACTCTTGCAATGGATAAATATTATCAAGCAAATTTTCGATACAGATGATACGGAGGTAGCGGCTATTTCCGCATTCACCGGCCTTAAAATGAAGGACGTGCAGATGATTATTCGTGGAGTTGGACCGCACAAAGATATTCCCGAGGAGGAAAAACTTATAAAACTTTCGGAACTTTTTTCTGAAGAAGAATTACAAAAACTTTCTGCATTCGGCGAACGATTAGATAAACGCGCGTTTCAATTTTCCGGAAAACGAGCTTTTTATTTTTATGAAACGTTTGGTTTTCCAAAAGAACTTATTAAAGAAATGTTGAGTGAGCACGGACTCATTCTCGAGGAGCCTTCGTTCGATGTCGCCTTCAAAGCCCATCAGGATCTATCTCGCGCGGGTGCGGAGCAGAAATTCTCAGGTGGATTAGCTGACCACAGCGAAGAGTGTACCATGCTCCACACGGCAACCCACCTTGTACATCAGGCTCTGCGTGACGTTCTTGGCACGCACGTCTACCAAAAAGGAAGCAACATTACTCGCGAGCGAATGCGATTTGATTTTTCTCATACGGAAAAAATGACACCGGAGCAACTTGCGCTGGTGGAGAAAATGGTGAACGACGTAATCGCCAAAGATTTACCCGTTCACTTCGAAATCCTCGATGTGGAAGAGGCGAAGAAGCGTGGAGCCATCGGTGTTTTTGATGATAAATATGCTTCCCTTGGCAACAAGGTAAAAGTCTACTTCATGGGCGACTACTCGAAAGAAGTCTGCGGAGGACCGCACGTGGAACATACGGGCACGCTCAAATCATTCAAGATTACAAAAGAAGAGGCAGTGAGCGATGGCGTACGCCGCATCAAGGCGGTTGTCGGTGGTCTACAGAAATAACCTCAACACCTTTTCAGCTTCCAAGCCCATCTGCTAGCATTGCCTTTATCTCTAAAATATGATATAATTATGGCATATTAATTTTAGGTGATGGCACTCTCGCGTATATTCTCCAATCATCTCGGCGTGTTCTCTTCTCTTCGGGCAAAAATGCTGATGCTTGTTTTTATTGCTCTTATTCCGGCACTTGGACTACTACTCTATTCGGCAAATGTAGAACGCGCAGAGCACCTGGCGGAAACGAAGGATAAAATTGCCATTACCGCACGCGCCACTGCTAACAATCTTGAAAAAATCGCCGAAGGATCAAAGTATCTCTTAACCGCTTTGGCTCATTATCCGGCTATTAAAAATTTGGACTCTGTCGCATCCAGCGCTGTTTTTGCCGATGCTCTTGAGACACTCCCTTTGCATGGCAATATACTTGCCCTCAAGCTAAATGGCGATATATTTGCTAGCGCCGTTCCGTCAACTACACCTCTCAATGCGGCTCATCTTCCCTATTTTCAAAATATCATCAATGGCGACACGTTTTCCTTCGGTGATTACCAAGTTGGAAGAATCCTCAAAAGACCTGTTATCATATCCTCCTACCCTGTTTTAGGCAAAAATGGCCAACTTGTCGCCGTAGTCGCCTACTCACTCGATCTCGAGAAACTCAATTCGGATCTTGCAAAAGAGCTGATTCCTGCAGAAGGAGTACTCACTATTGTCGATAATAACGGTACGATACTCGCGCAAAACCCTGATCCGGAGAAAAAATGGCAGGGAAAAGTCTTCCCGGAAGAAGCCATTATCAAGACATCACTTAGTCATGCGACAGAAATTCAGGAAATGGACGGCCTGGACGGCGTACGACGAATTTATTCTTTTTCAACGGTAGCTGCGGGGGGAGATAAACTCCATGTAATCTTTGGCATATCGATGAAAAATGCCATGGCGTCAGTCGACAGAAATTATTACATCAGCCTACTCCTCTTCGCCATCATTAGCGCCATATCAATCTTTTCAGCCTTTTATATCGCCACATTAGCAAAAAATGCTCAAGAAAAATTAAAATCATCCGAGTATGCGTTTATGAAGCTCTCCGCCAATGTTCCGGGGATGATTTACCAATTTACCCGAAGGCCTAATGGAACGTATTTCGTGCCTATCGCTTCGGCAGGTATCAAAGATTTGTTTGGATGCACGCCTGAAGATGTTGTTGATGATTTTTCTCCAATTGCCACGGTGATACTCCCGGAAGACAGAAGTAGAGTAATAGACGAAATTGAATACTCTGCCAAACACCTCGAGTCTTTCATGAGTGAATATAGAGTCCGCATACCTTTCAAACCAATTCAGTGGCTTCTCTCCGAATCACATCCTGAAAAATTAGCCGATGGTTCCGTTACGTGGTATGGCTTCAATGCAGACATTACTGAGCGAAAAAAATCAGAGCTGGAGGCCTATGAAATTAAAAACCGAAATGAGGCGATCTTGCGCTCGATTGGTGATTCTGTTTTTGCAACGGATAAGGACGGAACCATTATCTTATTCAATAAAACCGCAGAAGAAACTATTGGCATCCCGGCCGAAAAAGCTATCGGTAGCCACTATAGTCAGATCGTTACTTTTATCAAGGAAAGTGATGGTACACCGGCAAATGATTTTGTTTCTGAGGCTATTCGAGAAGGAAAAATAAAAGAACTAGCCAACCACATCCTGTTGATCAAAAAAAATGGTACAACAATACCTGTAGCCGATTCTGCCGCGCCAATTATGAGCGACGATGGCACTGTTATTGGCTGCGTTGTCGTCTTTCGTGACATTACGAAAGAATATCAAATAGATAAAGCCAAGACGGAATTCGTCTCTCTGGCCTCACATCAGCTCCGCACGCCCCCTACTGCCATTAGTTGGTTCACTGAACTGCTCCTCAAGGGGGATTTTGGTACGTTGAATGAAAAGCAGAAAGAATATGTCAGCGAAATTCGCCATAGCAACCTGCGAATGATTGATCTGATTAATGCACTTTTGAGTACCTCTCGAATTGAACTTGGTACTTTTTCCGTTACGTCGGAGCTGATGAATGTTGCAACGATTGCGGATGATGTTTTGGATGAGCTACGCATTAAAATAAAAGAAAAAGAATTAAAGGTTGGAAAAAAATATACAAGCGATATTTCTTCTATCGAATGTGATCCAAAATTAGTTCGAATTATCCTCCAAAATTTGCTCACAAATGCCATATCCTATACACCGGCTCATGGTGAAATTTCTCTCGATATCAGAGAAGTTGATAAGGGTATTCGTCTTGAAGTTCATGACTCCGGCTGCGGCATACCTCAAGATTCATACCCCAAAATATTTACCAGGTTTTTCCGAGCGGATAATGCGCGCAACGTGCATCCTGACGGTAACGGTCTTGGCCTCTATATTACAAAATCACTCACCGAAGCTCTCGGCGGTACCATTACTTTTACTTCAAAAGTGAACAATGGTACAATTTTTTCTGTGATATTGCCCGATGTCCACACCTTAAAAAATCCTCAATAATTCCATTATTTTATCACTATGGAGAATAAGCAGAACAAGAAAACAATACTTATTGTTGAGGATGATCCTCCTGAGCTCACGGCACTCGCCGATCAATTTACTCTCGAGGGATTCCATGTGATTCGTGCCAATAATGGCGAGGATGGACTGGCAATGGCCAAAAACGCTCATCCCGATCTCATACTTCTGGATATTCTTATGCCAAAGATGGATGGCCTGGCTATGAAGGACGCTTTGCGCGAAAAAAATGGATGGAGCAAGACCGTACCAATTTTTCTCGTAACAAATTTAAGTTCAGACGAAGAACGTATCGTAAAGAGTATCGCTCACGATGAGTCAACATATTGTCTCGTGAAGGCCGACTGGAGCATTCGTGATATTGTGAAGAAGGTGAAGGAAACGCTCGGCGATTCATAGGTTGTGCCCCCTAGTGGGGTCGAGCCTATATCCCCTCAGTCTCCACCGGCACCGCTACTGCCAAAATAGGCCGCTTGAATCTTATCAAACAAAAGCCGGTACTTATGGCGATAATCATCAAGGATGATGCGACAATCCAGGATGGTTGATTGATGATATTGCTATAAATAAATAGAGGAATTCCCATAAAGAAAGCTGTTAAAATTCCCCAAAATACGCCTCGCTCATCCAGCTTATCGTAATAAAGGCTCAATATAGTTGGCACCATTACGCATGCCGCAATGGTATTAAATACCCACCAAAGTTGCTGCAATCCGAAGTTCGGAATATACGCAACAGCAAGCGCAACAAGTAGGCCGATTAGAGCAATAACAGACATTGATCTTCTCGCGGATACAATTGCTTCATGATCGTCTTTTGACTTGGATACATCCGTGACCCACAACGAACTTGCCGCACAAAGTCCTGCATCGAACGATGAGCTCAAGATAGACAGAAAGGCTACGGCAAATAGCATTACCGCCCATGATGGCAAGAAATGCGCAATAGTCTGCACGCCAATCATTGAGACGTCTACTCCTGCTGGCAATACTACTTGCGAGGCGGGATTGGCCGCGATGAATCCGAGTATTGAGAGACAGATTGGCACTATTCCAAATAATAATGATCCAAAAATAAACGCCTTTGTCAGGTCTTTCTGGCGCACGGCAAATGCGCGTTGCCAGTTTGATTGATCGGCGATCGAGCCCGCAATAAGACCAATAGAGGTCACGATACCAAACGAGAATGCCACGCCCGGGTCAAGAATGCCC
>CAYHGS010000029.1:0-1225 GCA_964356305.1 uncultured Candidatus Peribacteria bacterium | reverse complement strand
AGCTGCACCACAACTGCCATAAGCTGATAAAAAAAGTATGGAAAAAGATATACCTTATGCACTCTTTCACTTTGTAATTTTTCCTTTATAAACTGCGGCAGCGTATATCCTTCGGGCAATTTTTTACGAATTTTAGGAGCTAAAAATGCAAAAATAGCCAGTGATAGAATATTCGGAAGTGTAAACCAAAATACTCCAGCCAGACCTTTCTGATATGCCAACTGAACTGATACAAAAAGTGCTGGAGCCCATATCCACGAGGCGGCAATACTAAATCCACCCAATACCCAACCCACATCGCGGTTCGCAACGAGAAACCCGTCTTTGGTCCGCCATTTGCCGAAACGACCGAAGATAAAGGTTATCAAAAACATACCTATCCCAAAAATAGCGAGTAGCCAGTATCCTTGTGCAGGAGTGATATAATGTGCGTTTGTCATAATCTTAGGGGTTGAATGATTAGACGTAACGGTATAGCATGTTCAGTGAGTGGCAAATACCACCACTAAACAAATTATATGTACCAAACCATACTAGAAGAGCTGGGACTTTCTCAAAATGAAGCTAAAATCTATGCTGGACTCATTGAAATTGGCACCTCTTCCGTTCCTCAAATTTCTCTCAAAATCGGTGTCCATAAGCGCAATATTTACGATATTATTCCCCGACTCCTTCAAAAAGGCCTCATCTATCAGATAGCCGAAAGCAAAGAAAATACATATGCTGCCGTAGAACCAAACAAGCTCGCTGATCTTGTCTGGGAGAAAGAATCGCGCCTTAATAGCATCCTACCGGCCCTCAATAAACAGTTTAAGAAAACCACCACCAATGAGGCGGTGTATATATACAAGGGCGTTGAGGGGTTTAAAAACTACCTGCGCGATATTATTAAAACCGGGGAGGATGTTTATTTTATCGGAGCAAAAGGAGGTTGGTTCGACAAAGAGCTTCAGACATTTATCCACAAGTTTCTCAAAGAAGCTAAAGCAAAAAATATTAAGTATTACCATATTTTCGACAGTAGCATCAAGGATCAGGCGCCAGAACTCCTGCCTTTACTTGGAAAGCCCTATAAGTTCCTACCAAAAAAATACTCAACTACCGGGGCGATTGATATCTTTGGTGATCACGTTGTTACCTTCTCGGGATTAAGCGTGAAAGATATTAATGACGATCTAACGCTGATTGTTATGGTAAATAAAGAACTAGCCGATTGCTATCGGAC
>CAYHGS010000028.1:14516-16015 GCA_964356305.1 uncultured Candidatus Peribacteria bacterium | reverse complement strand
TATAGTAGTCCGGCCGCGATGAGTGATAGACTCAACAGAACACCAAAGATGCGGATAAACTTCTTGCTGGAAATCAGGCACGCTCCACATGTCACTATGATATAGATAACGCTTGCTGCTTGCCAAAATGCAATGGTTTGCGCGTATGTCATGCTACCTTTTTGCGTAATTTCACTGGTTACGTTGTGCGTGAACATGTTCAGTAATAAATATCCGCTGACTACGGCGCCGAGGGCTATACATAGTTTTAGTATTTTTCGTCGTAGCGGAGATGTCTCTACCGAGAGAACGGCGATGGGTGTGTATACGGGCCAGATTACATAGGCGAATAAGAGAAATCCGTAGGTAAAAATAGTATTCCATGGCGCGCTGCCTAGCGTTAGCCATAATCCTCCCTCGATGAGTTGCTGTATCCCAAAAATCAATGGAACTACCCCAATCATTTTTTCTTTTTTTGATGCCTTTCTTGTAGTAGCAATTCCTGTGGCTACGAGGGCTGCCCCTGTGATGAAGCTAACAGGTGCAGAGAAGCACATGGTGGAGCTTATTATTTAAATAGTACTCATCGTTGTTTTGTATTTGTTTGGACGTAGGATTTTTGTGGGTGTATGTTGGGCTAATAGTACAGAAAAACCTCTATTCGTGCAAGGTATCTAGCTTTGCTTTCTCTTTTGTCTTATTTGTGCTATAATGGAAAGATATATTTCTATATTATTTTATGCAGGTTAAGCCATCTACATCTCGCTGGAATATCAATATTTCTTTTGGTGGTGTAAGTAATACGGAAATTATGCTCCTTACGACGCACCTAGCTGTGTGCCTGAAGAGTGGATTGACGCTATTCGAAGCGCTGGAAATGTTGCGAGATCAGGCTGATAGTAAGTTAAAAATCGTGCTGGAAGATATTGTCCGAGATTTACAGTCTGGTGAGCCTCTTCATCGAGCTCTTGCCAGGTATCCGAAATATTTTTCTTCTATTTATATAAATCTTATTCGTATTGGTGAAATTTCCGGAACATTGGAGGCGAATCTTCTATACCTCGCCAAGAGTCTGAGGCAGTCTTATGAGCTCCGAAAAAAGGTGAAGTCAGCTATGATTTATCCTGTCGTTGTTTTCGTGGCGATTATACTTTTGGGACTTGCCATGGGGATGCTTGTGCTCCCGAAAATTTTGCCCCTTTTCAAGTCGCTTAATATGAAGCTCTCACTTCCGACGAAATTTCTTATTTTTGTTGCCGAAATATTTCAGGCATATGGGGGACGTATTGTCATAGGAACCATTTTGTTTTTATTATTTTTCTTCTGGCTCGTCGGTCGAGAGTTCATGAAGCAGATACTTCATCGACTCTATATTTTTATGCCGGTACTGAAGAGTATGGTTGTGAATGTCAATATGGCTATGTTCTGTCGTACGCTCGGTATGCTTCTTGAGAATGGAATTTCTATTGATCAGGGCTTGCGAATCACCGCATCCTCTACGGATAATTATGCCTATAGAG
>CAYHGS010000028.1:0-14416 GCA_964356305.1 uncultured Candidatus Peribacteria bacterium | reverse complement strand
ATTGATCAGGGCTTGCGAATCACCGCATCCTCTACGGATAATTATGCCTATAGAGATGTAGCTTCTTCTTTTGTATATCAGATTCAAAATGGAAAAAAATTATCAGACGTCCTGGCAACATATCCACGATATTTTCCCATGATGGTTGCTCGTATGATTGGGATGGGTGAGAGAACCGGTACGCTCAGTACCTCGCTGATATATCTTGCGGAGTATTATGAGAGCGAGGTTGATACTGCCCTAAAAGATATAGCCACTATTATCGAGCCCGTTTTACTCATTTTTATTGGTGGAGTAGTGGGTACGGTTGCGATTGCTATTATCGGTCCAATTTATAGTATTGCCGGCTCTGTTACATAATTTCTTGTATATGTTTTCTCGACATTCCTCATCTTCTCGATTTATTGGTTTTACCCTTGTAGAGGTAATTATTTCCGTGTTCATTATTGGTACGATGGCCGCTCTTGTCATGAGTATTAATTCGAATTTTTTGACAAATATTAATCTTGATACCAAGAGTGATGAGATAATTGGCATGCTACGTCTCTCTCAGAGTCGTGCTATTTCTGGAAATGGCAATTCGGACTGGGGGGTTCACCTGGCGAATCCTGTGGGATCAGTGCATAGTTTTACGCTTTTTAAAGGTAGCACTTATGCTTCACGGGATGTTCCTTCTGATATCGTGACATCGTTGCCGGCCGGATATACTTTTTCGACCATTAGTTTGAGCGGATCTGCGACAGACGTTATATTTCAGAGAGGTTCCGGCAAGACATTGCAGGATGGATATATAGAAATCACCGGCTCTAATAGCGCCATAAAACGAGTTACTATTAATCCGCGAGGAGTTATAAAAAAAATATAATGTATGCGTAGTCTTACGTCCCATATTCGTTGCCGCCCAGGTATTTCACTTATCGAACTTATTGTTGGAATAGGTATTTTTGTCACTATTGTTACGAGTGCTGTTGTGTTGGTTATTGGCTCCTATGACACGAATCTTCGTGATGATGATCGTTTGAAATCTGATATGTATTTGCAGCAGGGGATTGAGGCAGTCAGGGCTATGCGTACCTATGATCCCGAAAGTGTTGCTACAAACGGTACGTATGGTTTATCGAGAGCGGGAGGCTATTTTGTATTTTCAGGTTCTTCGGAAACGTTGGGGAAGTTTACTCGAACGATTACCGTTGCGGGTTTACTACGAAATATTGGCTGCGACATTGTTGCGAGTGGTGGAATAACCGATCCGAATTCAAAGAAAATTACCGTGAATGTTTCGTGGGTTCAATCATCAGGTATTACAGCCTCTACTTCCGCGGTGGAATACCTTCAGGACTGGAGGAAGCCCATCGTCCAGCAGGGCTGTGGGCAGGCGGGATATTTTGCCATTGATTCAAATTTGGCAACGCTATCCGGTACAGGACCCGCCGGTAAGCAGATTGATAAACTTCTGTTTAGTAATCTTTCGGATGTGCCCATTACTATTACGAAGATTCGGCCGAGCTGGATTGGTGGAGATGATGATGCGGAGATGATTGAGCTGGATACGAATAATGGTTTCGCTCCTAATTTTAGTACGGTACTTTGGAAGTCTTCAGGCGTTGGAACGCCGACCGGCGGGCAGCATTCAGGCACCGAGTTGGATATTGTTGATTACACTTTCCCCCCGAATGCTCCATTTCCTACGGATAATACGAAGGTTATTCGTTTGGATGAGGTAATGACTGGCGCAGAGTTTACCTTTGTTTATACTATGCTAGACGGTAGTACGGCTACTGTTATTTTTACTCCTCATTGATTTTTGCATGAAACATTCTTGTACTAAAAAACAGGCTTTTACCTTATTGGAAATTATTGTATATGTTTCTGTTTTTTCTATTGTTATGGTTTCGGCCATTGGGGTTTCATTGAATTTGGTTTCTCGAAATGTATCGGTGAAAAACTCACAGGAGGTTTATGGCAATGCGAGACTTGCGATGAGTAGCATTACTCGAATTATTCGCGCAGCTCTTGATATCAATACGGGAAGTTCAACTTTTGCCTCTCATCCTGGAGTACTGAGTTTGAAATACTCGGCGAGCTCTCAGGATGATGTTATTCTGAATACGTATACGCAAAGCGTTACGGTAGGTGGTATGGCTACTACTATTCGCACATTACGGATCAAGGAAGGTCAAGGTGCGTATCAGGATATAACGAGCGATTCTATCGATGTGACGAACTTTGTGGTTCGAAATCTCTCCCGAGGTACGGCCAAAATAGTAAACGTGGAGATAACTTTTCGGAGGGTAAATGTAAGTGGTGACTCTGAATATGATGCATCTGTAAGCCTAGAAACGGCAGTCAGTCTTAGACTATAATTTTTTTGTATGCGAGGTATCGTATCATTATTGCGATTCGGGGGTCCGAGAAAAGGGGTAGTTGCCTTGGTTACGCTTCTGCTTATTACGCTCTCTATTGTAATATTTTCTTTGAGTATTGGATTCTTGTCTATGAATCAGAATCAAATTATTCTCGATCAGAGTCAGTCTTCTCGTTTATTTGGATATGCGGATGGATGCATGGAAGAGGCCTATACCAAAGTTCGCCGACTGAGCGCCTATACCGGTGAGACTCTTCCGGTCGATGATGTGAGTTGCGTTATCGCCGTTACCATTTCTGGCTCGAATCGTACCATTACCGTGACGGCAACTCGCGGAAATTACATGCGAAGTTTACGTTCGGTTGTTTCTCTTTCTCCAAGTTTTTCCATCACCTCTTGGCAAGAAATCTAGATATGTTTTTTATTGTGTTTTTTTGTAGTGTGCGTAGAATATAAATCAATTAACCTCTTACTCATTTTTCTATGAAAAAGTTTCTTCGGAATGCGAAGGGTTTCACCTTGGTGGAACTTATTATCGTTATCGCGATTATCGCGGTATTAGCAGCAGCTGTTTTGGTAGGTATTGATCCAGCCAAGAGACTTCATGAGGCAAATAATGCTCGAAGAAAGACGGATGTTGCTAATATTTTGGATGCTGTTGTTAAATATCAGGCAGAGAATACAGGAAATCTTCCTACGGCAATCAATGCTGCAAATCTTCCTGTTGGTGTGGGCGCTGTTATTGGAACGGATGCCGATGGTGGTGCTCCTTGTACCGCAGACAAGGCTGCCGTTATTGCTGCTCGTTGTTCTTTGGCTAATCTTCCAAACGGATATGTTGCTCCTACGAAGTGTGTCGACATCTCTGCTAGCGGTTTGCCTATTGCTACTATTCCACAGGATCCAACAAGTGGAAGCGCAGCTAATACCTTCTACTACATGACAAAGCCAGCAGCTGGCACTTTAGCTGTCGTTGCTTGTGGTGCTCAGGACATTTCAGGAGTTGATCAGACGATTAGTATCGCTCGTTAAGTTATAGCTTTGTTTTGAGGCTGATTTAGAGTGAATTCAATCAAAGCCGGACTTGAGAAAAGTCCGGCTTTGTGGTATAATTGCGTGATATATTTCTTTATATTCTCATGGATTTTACCACTCAGCAAATTCGGCTCATGTTGCTCGTAGAGCAGGCGGTGCCACTCGATGTGCTGGACAGTGCTATACAAAGAGCGAGAGCGAAGGGGATTGGTGTTCAGCGCTGTCTGGTTGAGAGTGGTCATATTACCGATGTAGAGCTCGGGAAGATTTTTGCTTCTTATTTGGGAATTCCTTTTGTTGAACTTTCAAAAGAGCATATTGATGATCTTTCTCTCGCTATTATTCCGGAAAAAGTTGCTGCAGCGCAGCATGCGATTGTGTTTCGTCAGGATCAGAAGAGTATCCATGTAGCCACGTCGAATATTGATTACTACCTGTTCAAGAAGTTTCTCGAGAAGAAGATGATGAAGACGATATATATCTACTATGCGACTCCTTTTGCCATCAAGACGTCCCTCAAGTACTACAAGAGAGATCTCTCTGAGCGCGTGAAGGCATTTGAAGATAATATTATTATGCACGGCAAAGAAGAACAGGTTGTAGATCTCGTAAATCTTCTCCTGGAATATGCGTATGAGTTAGGGGCATCTGATATACATTTAGAACCACTTATCGATCGCGTTGCTGTTCGTTTCCGTGTAGATGGTGTGCTTCATGAGGTGGTTTCATATCCAAAGGCCATGCATGATAAGGTAGTTTTCCGTTTGAAGATTTTAGCAAAACTGAGAACTGATGAACATGAAACGGCACAGGATGGACGCTTCAGTTTCCGCGGGGGTGATTTGCGTGTTTCTATTCTGCCTATTACGAATGGAGAAAATATTGTTTTGCGAATCTTGCTTGAAGGTTCTCAGCGGTTTGCCATGGAGGAGCTTGGTCTGGCGCCACATGATCTCGCAAAGCTTAATCGTGCTGCGAGTAAACCATACGGTATGATTCTCACGGCCGGTCCTACTGGATCCGGGAAGACGACGACGGTATATGCTGTTTTGCAGATTTTGAATAAACCGGAGGTTAATATTATTACGATTGAAGACCCGGTGGAATATGAGGTAGCGCATGTTCAGCAGACGCAGGTGAATACCAAGAAAAATTTAACATTCAGTACCGGTTTGCGATCTATTCTTCGTCAAGATCCGAACGTGATTATGGTGGGGGAGATTCGTGATAATGAGACGGCAGACATTGCCGTGAATGCCGCTATGACGGGTCACTTAATGCTTTCTACGTTGCATGCTAATGATGCCGGTACGGTAATTCCGCGTTTGTATGAAATGGGCATTGAGCCGTTCCTTATTGCGTCTTCGCTCAATATTATCGTGGCGCAGCGTCTCGTCCGCAAGCTTTGTGAACTTTGCAAGAAGCTGGTACCTCTCGATGATCGGCAGATCAAGGCTATCCAGGACAATCCGGTGCTTATGGGCTATGTGTTGGAAGAAACAGGCAAGACTGATCTTGCGGAGGTTCAATGTTTCCGCGGAGAGGGCTGCAAAGAATGCAATAATTCCGGATACAAAGATAGAACCGCTATTTATGAAGTTATGGAAATTACTGATGAAATTCGTTTACTTATTACCCAGAGGTCATCGGCTGATATTATCACCAAGCAGGCTATTCAGGGCGGAATGATCCCTATTATGCGTGATGGTGTTGCTAAAGTATTTCAAGGTATTACATCTATCGATGAAGTTATTCGCGTGACCGGTACTTAATATTATTCTCTATGTTTTTTGATCTTTTCTCTAAGCCATCTAGTCTCGGAATCAATATAACTGATGAAAGCATCTCGATGGTACAGCTGAGCCTGGATGGTGCACTTATTGCTCATGGAAGCACGCTTCTGGATGATGGAACGATTCGTTTGGGGAAGATTCTCGATCGAGATAAACTCGTTGATAAATTGCACGAAGCTTTTTCCACGGCGAAGCCAAATGAGATTGAATATGATTCGAAGAATTTGAGAATTGTCGTTGGATTACCTGAGAAGAATGTTTTTCTCTATGCATTTCTTTTACCTCCGGATTTTAATGGAGCGGATTTTGTTTCTCTTGCCTCTGCTGAAGTTTCCGCCGTTGTTCCTTTTGATCCTCAGGATGTTGTTTGGTTCTATAAAAAATCAGGCAACAAAGTTCTTGCGGCTGGAATTCTTCGCGAGACAGTTGATTCTTACACTGATGCTCTTCAGGCTGCCGGTATATCCTCTTTCTCGTTTGATATTGATGCGTTGGCACTGAGTAGATCTTTGTTGTATCCATCTTCTCTAGGTGTTAATGGCGGTACTAATTCAGATAAGCCTATTATGATTGTTGATATTGGCGTACGTTCGTCGTTTTTTGTTATCTATGATAGTAACCGAATGGTTAATTTATCTGTTACGGCTTCCGTAGGTGGAGGTGAGATGAATCTCGTTGCTCGAGAAATCAAGGAGGCGAGGGCGTATTATGCTGCTCGATTCGATGAGTCCATTGCTGAGATTATTGTATTGGGTGACTTCTCTTATATTCCGCATGCCGATAGTTTTTTGGCGAAGGATACCGGCTTACCAGTGATTCATGATGGTGATCCTTTTGTTCATATCAAGGATGTGGAGGCCGTTTTTGGCCAACTAAAGAGCACTGATACTATGGCCGATATTTCACGACATTTGGCGTATGCGAGAGCTGTAGGTTTTGCACTTCGTAATCTTCCCGAGAGACGACGACAATCGGAAATCGATTTTGAGTCGATTTAGCATCGAGTATGATTTTGATACTTATTTTATTTTCGCCGCTTCTGCGTATAGGCCGGTCAAATTTGCCAGTTGTTTGTATGATAGGAACATCAGGCTTAGAGATATAAAAAAGATGAAATGGCTGATATACATCGTTTGAAACATCGGGATATGGAATACCTCTTCAAGTATTTCATAATATATATTTGGAATTGTGGTTATGGCGATAAGGCTTACTGACCACATCATATAATTTAAAAAACCAATAGAAATAGATATTTTTTTCTTGAGTCTTCGCATCTTGCTTATTCCAATTACAAGTAGCAGTACCGTGAGTGCTGTGTATACATATGGGAATCCGCTATTCATTTTTAATGTTATCAAATTATGATTTAGCGAAATTGCTATGTTGGAAATTGCCAATGCGATTGAAAGGAGATAGAGAAGTGTTACCTGTATGTACGATCTATGGTCATATTTGGCTAAAAATAGCTCTGCTCCTATGGCGATGCTTGCCAGGCCGATGAGATAAAACTGTATCGTCGTGATGAATACCGCGTCATCATACCGACGGTAGACGGTGAAATTTATATATTCCATGATGTGCGAGGCGGCGAAAATAAATAGAGCCATAATGCTAGCATGTTTTATTTTATCCAGAAATTGATCGTATGTTCTGTAATGCATGAAGATTCTTATTACTGCCAGCACGATGAAAAATAGCGCTATGATGTGTAACATTCCCGTGTCGTAGAAGTACGTTCCCGTTCCTTCCACTGCGGCAATAATTACTACATTTAGAATAATGAAAAACCAATTACCGAGAATTTTTTCTAAGAAGTTTGTATTCATGAAATAATTATTTGGATATGAAGTATTATGCCACTTATATTGTCATAGCGATAATCTTCTTCAGCTCGTTCATCGCCTGCCCGTGGGCAATGGCTATCGTTGGTTCGTGATGGATGGCGGTATGATATTTTTGAGCAAACTCCTGCCCCTGTTCGTCCGGCTGAAGTAATTTTTCTATATCGAGAAGTATCTCTCGAGGGGATCGGTCGATTGGATTTTTCTCCGTAGGGTCGATCATTTCATCGATCATGACGATCAGACCGGAGAGTTTTCGGAGCCAATTAAAAGATGGATGATTCATGATGAGCCCGAGGAAGCTGCCGCTTGTGCCCACGCTTCCATTGATGGACTCATATTGCTTTCGCTCAAATCCAAGTAGCTCCCTGTGGAGCTCTAGAAGTGTGTGACTAAGCGTTCCAAGTTCTTTCAATATTTTTTCTGACTGTTCTTTTTTCATTTTATGATATTTACCTCAAAGCTCCTCCTTTTTAACCATTTTGGTTGCCGGATTGAATTGGTACCAACCAAAAGTAGCAGTGTGATTATCGAGAATTTCTGCAACCTGTATCAGATAGTTCGGAGATTCTTCATTTGGACTTTCGGCGATTTGAATTAAAAATTTACCTTTATTGCTACTATTTTCAACGGTTTTTTTAAACTCTCGAACTTCCGGAAGATTTTCGACCAGACGTATTATTTTATTTTCAGAAAATGGTTTTGAATTTTGGAAAAAGTAGATTGAGGTGATAATGACTACCATTGCGATGATGGCAGTAATGATTTTTTTGCGCATATTGTTGCGTTGTAGTGTGCGGTTGTTTGATTATCATTGAGTATCATTGTACTATTTATATAAAGTATATTCTAACTTCATTTCCATGACAAGTGCTCCCAGGAAACTAATTGGTTTGAGTTTTGTCTTGTTGCTCATGGTTGTTGTTGGTTTGTATTTTTTGTTTTTTTCAGGGCCTAATTCTTTCAAGAATGTACAAACGAACGTGACTACTCCTTTTGCCGATGTGAGTTTGCAGCATAAGTACCAAAAAAGTATTAATTTTTTAAAAGATAATGGAGTAATCATGGGATATGCGGATGGAACTTTTGCACCCGATAAGCCGCTTACGAGAGCGGAATTCACTAAAATTGTCGTTTTGGGATCGGGTCAAGCTGTGCCGGTTGCCACACAAGCTCCTTTTCCGGATGTACCTTTGGGACAGTGGTATACGGATTATGTGGCGTATTGCGCCGGGTTGGATTATGTAAAAGGTTATCCTGACGGTACATTCAAACCGAATCAAGAAATCAGCAAGGCAGAAGCTCTCAAGATTTTGGGCGAACTGGTGAGTTGGGATTTGAATATGTTTGATATGAGTCAGGCTACCGTTTCATTTAAGGATGTGAATTTGAGTCAGTGGTATGGACCCTATTTGTATTATGCATCGTCCATGCATATTATTGATGATGCGGGTAATCTTTTTGAACCGAGTAAGCCAATCACCAGAGGACAGATGGCGGAATATATTTACCGTGATTATGTCGTGAGGGAGACGGGAGGAGCCTATACTGAGAGTAAGGATTCCGCTTTTGCCACCGGCTTTTCCGGTACGTATGCCAATTGTAGTACTGCGGATGCCGCTTTGAATATCTTGAAGGAGGAGCTGATAATGAATGAACCCAACAAAGATATATTAACGGTGTATCAAAAACCAAGTTCGGTTGATCGTGGTGATTATTTCCAAACTTTTGGCGATGATGGTCCGGGTGGTACCATTGAACGTATAGATGAAAAATCCTGGTTTTTTTGGATTGATTTACACCCGGGTGAACGCTTCAGCCATGATACGAAAATGGCGATCGTTGCATTCGACGGTTGTGCCGGCAAGATTTATACATCTCATTTGTGGCCGGTCGTGAATGGGAAGGAGTTGTGGAATACGGATGTGAAACAAAATTCTGGTAAAGATTTGGTTTATATCGGAGAAAAGGCAAATATGCATCCGGAGATTGCGACTTTGCCGGATCCGATAATGGGTCACTGTAATGCTCCGGCAGATTCAAGAAAATATGCCATGATTGTGTTTTTCGGAGAGGATCGTTATATCAAACAAGATGCCGTGAACATGAATGAATTCCTTTGTAACAAGGGGTATCTGACCGTACATATAGATAGTAGTAAGGCGAGCCCTTTGACAGAAATCGAGGATCAAATGAGAACTATTGCCGAGATTTCCCAAAGGCCGGGAAAATCTCTGAACTCTTTTTTCTTTTATGTAACTTCTCATGGTAATAAACCGACCGGCGATTTGGTTATACGTATGGAGGACGCCAAGGGGCCTTCAGGGGAAGATATTAAAAATATGTTTGTTATTCGTTTAGCGTCGTTGACGGACGTTATGAGCGCATGGGCTTTTGGGCCGATGCTTACCGAGGCGTTTACTTTTGTTCACGACACGTGTTTTTCCGGAAATGTAGTACCTCTGTATCAGCAAAAATCTCTAGACGCAGCGGCGGGAGTTGTTGGATGGGTTTCCGCTTCTTCGCAGAGCAATCAAACCAGTTTGGCGGACAAGAAAAACGGTTCATTCCATACCAACGCCCTTATGAGTTGCATCAATGATATTCGTCCATATGGTAATTTTGCCGAATGCATAAAGGGCATTATGAAGGTGCAATGGGGAAAAGGCGCCAAGGGCTATAATGAACCGACACCTATTATCGAAAAACTGACACCGGAAACGGGAAATTCCGTACCGTTCTTGCCTTGATGGGTTTGATTGTGTTCGTCTATGTTGTCATTGTGATAATTTTCTTGAGCTCATTCATCGCCCGTTTCTTTGAGTCAGCTTCTACAGCGCCAAAATGACGTCACTACGGTCTGGCCATGAACGGAATGGCTCCTCTCCAAAAGTGTTATTACGCTACCATCCAAAGCTCACTGCAAGCTAATACGGGAAATGTGACTGGAACTCTGCAACAATACAAATAGTGACTAATTTGTAGTTTTATGGTATAATGGTAAAGCTAAAACAAATACAACATGTATACATTTTCCCGAACAGCTAAGCTTGTAATATCCATGACTTTGCTATGTCTTGTAGTTTTGGGCGGAGCGGCACAGGCTGCTATCAAGAAAAACAAAACTGGCTGCAGTGATCCGATACAAAGTTCTGGGTTTGTCAAAACGTATCATATCAAGGATTCCAATACGATAGACGGTGTTTCTCTCGCTTCGGATGGAGGTTATATTTTGACTGGTGGAGCGATAGTAAACAAATACATGGGCGATGACGATGCGTTTATTATGAAAGTTAATTCCGAAGGTAAAAAGCAGTGGGCAAGTCTGATACAATCAAAAAATATCGTTACAGTTGATCCTTTATTGGAAAAAGTCGGCAAGGACAGGGGTCATACCGTAACGCAATTAAGCGATGGCGGCTATGTTTTGGCTGGTGAAACAACCGGATTTTTGACTGATGAATTATTTGAAAAGCAGGAATTTCCCGGTGATGTTTTGCTTTCTAAATTTGACAGTAAGGGTCGGTATGTTTGGTCAAAAACGCTAGACGGACTCAGTCTGGATATTCCGGTAAATATTTTCGCTGACGATAGTGGGGGATTTTTCCTTTCGGCGGCTATTGCGGAAGTCGGGTATACGGGTGCGGATTATCTTCATCATTTTATCATCGGGAAGTTTGATAGTTCCGGTGAAAAAGTGTGGATGAAAAATACCGGCTTGCTTTCCAGTGATTCGCTCGTTGCGGATACAAAGTCGAACCAACATTTTTTCAAAGATAGCAGTGGCAACATTCTTTTGACTGGTATGGTCATGGAAGAAAAGTTGGCTGTTGTTGTAAAGCTAGATCAGGATGGAAAAACCGTTTGGTCAAAAAGTTTGGAAGGAGTACCCACTCAGATTAACGGAGTGAAGTATCGCGTACCGGCCGGTTCTTTTTATGCCGTCGGACAAACAGAAGATAAAGGTTATTTGGTATTCGGGCTTCTTTCTCCACTCGTTATCGGTGGTCAGCGAGCCAAAGTAGCCACGCCTGAATATCTTGTTGCCGTAAAATTGGATGTGAACGGCAATTATATGTGGGCAAAAGCTGTAGGAATCGGCGTGCCGCTTACAGGTTTCTTTACCACTCCAACGAATGACGGAGGATTTGTTTTTATTAAGAATTATAAGGCTTGGAATAATAAATCCGATGAGGACTATGCTCATTTTGCAGCAAACAAAAAGAATGTGCAGAAAAAAACGCAAGATGAATTGGATGCCGCTGATGTGAGTATTACTAAAATTTTGGCAATAAAAACAGATCGCGATTTCAATGTTCAATGGGCTAAAAAAATCGGTGTTAGAAAGGAGTTCTTTGGTTTTGATGTGAAGGCCACGCCTGACCATGGTGTAGTTATTGCGGGTTTGCAGAGAAAATCCGTGGTCAGTGATGTTCTTCACGGTCAAACTTTTTATTATGATGACGCACTTTTGGTCAAACTTGATGCTAATGGAAGTATTGGTACTAATTTTGGTTTAATTTCCAGCTATTCGGCTATTTCCGCGGAAGACCTAAGCGCTTATATTATGGCGACTGATTTCGCGTTAACAGTCAAAAACGATAGTCAATCGGTTATGCGTAAGCAAAATCCAAATATAGTATCAGCTAACGTAAAAGTGAATGATTTATCCGTGTTCAAAAATTATAAAATTACTGTTTGTCCGCCTGAATCCACGGCAAAAACGTGGGCGCAAGTAAATTTTGGAAAGACAGCCGAAATCGACAACGTTGCAAAAGGAAAAAGTCAGGAAGTGCATGAAGAAATGCTGCCAATCCTGCAGCGCGTATTCAAGGACGTGAAATTGATAGATAACATTGGCGGGTTTTCCATGGAGTACACGGTCGGTCGGCTTGTCACGCAAGCGGATATGGCGTCTGTTCAAAAGGAGCTTGAGACTTTGGGTTATACGCTATACGAAAAGGATGTCGATCAGTTGATTATGAATAAAATAGGCAGGATGTTGGTTGTCGGATTTTCGACAAACGATCGTTTGCGAGGGCTTATTACTGTATCTTTTTAATATATTCTTTATGCGTAAAAAAAACATTGTAATAATCGCGGCGATAGGAATTTCTCTGACTGCATTTTCGCTGTGTATTCCGGGTGCAAGGAATTATCTGAGCAGTGTTGTTTCTGCGGTAAAGGATAAATGTAAAATAGTGCAAACTACAACATTCGTAAAATCGTATCGCCTCAAGCAATTGGCAGATTCTTATTCCATTGTGCAGGCAAAAGACGGTGGATTTGCCATAACAGGGCGCACTTTGAATCCAAGCGAGTTGTGTGGCTATAGTATGTTTTGGATCAAGGCCAATAGCAATGGGGACAAAGACTGGAGTAAATTGTATGGCAATTGCAGCTCGGAAGGCCGCGCGATTACTCAGCTGACGGATGGAAATTATGTCGCGGCCGGTGATATAAGCGACGAATTCATTACTGATGCGGAACAGGATGTACTCGAGGCGCAGGGGGATAATCTTGTTGTAAAAATTGACGGCAAGGGAAATCCTATTTGGACAAGGACGGTAAGTGAAAATAGTTCAGATAGTCCAGCTAAACTTATTCCTACCAAATCCGGTGGATTTGTCATGTCTGGATTGACCGGAACGCTTATCGGACAACGCGATAATGCTGAAGTTATTGATATTATGTTTTTGGGAAATTTTGATAGTAACGGTAAAACCAATTGGCTGAAAGAAATCGATGCTGACGAACAACATGCGGTTAAATTTGCAGAACAAACTAAAGACGGCGGTTATATTTTGATCGGCAATATCAAATTGGTAAATGAAAGCGGCCAAGATGTGCCCGCGCTTGTGAAGTTAAAGCCAAACGGCGATTACGAATGGGCGACCGGATTGGAAAGTGTGCCAATTGAAATTCCAAATTTGACCATGAATCCTGATGGAAAAACTCTCCACGTTGGGACTCCAAATAAAATGCACATACCGTTCGGAAGCTTTTTCACGGCTGAGCAAACAAGTGATGGGGGATATATAGCACTTGGAAATTTTTATTCCAGTAGTTTGGCGGCGGATGAGCTTTCTGAGTTGGCAAAAAATGCTGATAAACAATTAAGCTTTGTGGCGGTTAAGGTTGATAGCAAGGGCAAATTCGTATGGACGAGAACACTGAAGCTCAAGAAATATCTGGAAGATTCCGTCATAGAAAAAACCAAAGATGGCGGATATATCATCATGGGAAATGCCACGGCTGTTGAAGATCAGAAGATGGGCGAACGTATAAAAACGTATGACGAAATGATGAATAAATACTATAAAAAATACCCTCGCGGCACACCCGAAACACCCGCGTCCAAGAGAGACATGGAGAAAATTGCGGATACTATCGAGGCGACAAACGCTCCCCTGGAAGCCAAGAATATTATGTTGATAAAAACGGATGCCAATTTTGCTTATCAATGGGGCAAAAAAATAGGAGCGACAAAGAACCTACGCGGCTACGATATCATTCAAACCGCTGATTCCGGATACGCTATAGCCGGTACATGGCATACAGGTATTAAATGGAAGACCCTGGGCTCATGGCAGGAATATACCGAGGCGATGATTATGAAGTTGGATGCCAATGGGAATCTGGGCAATGGCAATGGTCTTGTTGAGGATTTTTCCGATACCGAAGGCAGTGATGTCAGCTCTTATATTGTTGCCAATAGCGGCTTAAATTCGCCAAAATTAATACAGTCGTACCTAATGAGGAACATTGTTAGAAAGATTAGAGTAGGGGATAAGAGCGGGGTGAATACCGTTGCCTCGGAAGCAAAAAAATATACAGTAAAATTATGCAGCGTTGCCCCTAAGGCCGATGCGCCGGGTGGTGGCACTACGGGTGGCGTTGTCGTAACAAGAACACGAGCGCAAATGAAATATGAGGAAACCAAAGAGATTGAGGCGAAAAGCGAAAAGGGGAAATCAATTCATGATGAAGTAGTACCGATTTTAAAGAATGTATTCGATAATGGGGTGAAATTATGGGATGAGGATGTTTCCGGGTGGATTGCGTACAGGTTTAAACGGCTTGTTACGAAAGACGATATAGGCAAAATAGAGACCGTATTAAAAAATATCGGCTATTCGATTGACAGAAATGATAACGGCGATTTCATGGCAACAAGAGTTGGCCGGACTTTAAATTTTCATTTTTACCTTGGCGACACCAATATGGGGCGGCTGGATATTATGTACTGAACGTTGAAAGGGAGAAAGCTTGATCTACCCATGCGTTCTCCATTTAATTTAGTACTAGAATTGTCTAGTAGTTCTATCTGGCTCCCCGAGTTGGATTCGAACCAACGACCTACCGGTTACACTTATCTT
>CAYHGS010000027.1:0-16550 GCA_964356305.1 uncultured Candidatus Peribacteria bacterium | reverse complement strand
TACAGCCGGTTGCTCTACCGCTGAGCTATCAGGGAACGAAATGAAAAAGAACAATCAAAGTTAACGTGCGAACTATAGCGAACCTGAGGGTGAAATTCAATGTGTATTTACAGCTTTGAGCGAGGATGTATCCGTTTGAACGTCTCCTGATGTCTTCACGTGAAGAATTCAAAAATTATATATTTTATATGTCAATGCGTTTCAGCTCTGTTCACAAGGAATGCTTCGCTATGCACGCGCACAGCTTTGCGGATGTGTTTATTGACACATATTTTTTATTGGTGTTTAATTCGTTTTGCTAGATACCTTATAATTATTTTTACTATGGAAAAAATAGGTGATCGTCAGGGTTCAGAACTTATTATTGGCGCTGACGATGAGCGACTCTATCATATTGGTTTTGGTCGTCAGCAGAAGGTTCCGACGAATATGCTTATCGTTGGTGATCCTGATCGCGCACAGATTGTAAGTGAGTTTTTTGATAATGGCATTGAGGGTTCGGCAAAACATCGTGAATTTCATACTTTATGGGGACATTACCAAAAAGTTCCGGTGGCTGTTATTGGGACAGGTATTGGTCCTGATAATACCGAAATTGTAGCGGTTGAGCGACATGCTGCGGATGAGTATAATCCTGAAACGATGACGTGGGGTGAGCCAGTGAAGAGAACGGTGATTCGTGTTGGTACATCGGGATCACCTCAGAAAAATGTTCCTTTGGGTAGTTTGGCGATTACAGAACATGCTATCGGTCTTGATAATACTGGATTGTATTATCTTCATCATGAGTCTCCTGCGGCATACGCTGACCCTGAGTTTGGTCCGTTTTACACTCCCGGTAATGAGCAGGCACGTATGTTGTTTGAGCAGGTTCGAAAAGAACTTTGGGCCAATGGGATAGTTCGACCCTATGTTTCCACTATGACTCCTGATGTGGTGACAGCTCTTCAACACTCGTCTCGCGTACGTGGTATTCCGCAGGGTGATGGTGTTGGTGCCTATTCTGGACTTACCACTACGGCTCCCGGTTTTTTCGCCCCACAAGGTCGCAGTATTGGTAGGTTGAGCAATATTCTGATTCCTGATTTACAGGATCGTCTTGCGAGAATTTCAGTACAACGGCATGATGGTTCTCTCTTGCAGGCAACGCATTCCGATGATCGGATCCATGCTATGAATAATGAGATGGAGGCAAGCGTTTTGGCGCGTCTCCATGGAGAAATTCTTGGTGATAATGCCGGAGCGGTTTGTCTTGTTATTGCGAATCGTCAGGAGGGTTCGTTTATTTCGAACGAAGAGTTAGGGAAAGGTGTTCGAAGAGCTATTCAAGTTGCGCTTGATTCGATCGTTCTTCTTGCATAGTTTTACCTACTGCGGCATCAGTACGAAAATTTCTCTGCCGACGAGGGCGTCTTCGCGATCGTAGATGAGGGTGTGGCGGTCGAGGCAGTAGCCTTTTGTGAGGGCTTGTTCGGGGGTGAAACGTTTGAGGATCCAGTTGGGGAGGAGGGGAGTGAACTTGAGGCCGGAGGATTTGATGCCTTCGATGATTTGTTCGTTGAAGACGTAGTCGGTTGCGCCGTTTCGGTGAGCAGCGATAGCGAATACGATTGGTACGTGGAGTTGGGCAAATTTCTGAATCGCTTTTTTGTAGAGGTCGCCGAGGTTTTGTTGGACCTGTCGGGTTTCGGCTATGGTTGGCTTTTTCTTGAAGTAGGGACCGAGGAAGCTCTCGGAGACGACCATGGATGGGTTGTACTGCTTGAGAATTTCTTCAGGGTTCATGCTCGTTACGTCCTGGTGGAATGTTTTGAACGTATAGTGCTGTGTGTGCTCGAAATTTTTCTGAATCCACTCGCAGTTTTCCTGTGCGCCGAAGACGGTTTCCTGACGAATGTCTGATCCGATGCAGTTGATACGGCAAAGAAGTGATTCCATGAGAATCGTGCCACTGCCGCAGAAGGGGTCGTAGAGCAGACTTGTTGCGACGTTTTTACACATTCCTTCCCCGAGTCCAATCATAATTTGTGCGAGTTTTGGAGGAAGCATGCCCGCCTGGTTGTCACGATAAGGCTTGTTGTAATCACGCTCGGCATAGAGTCGGAAATCCTGGGCGGCGACCGTGTAGGTACCGTAGAATTTTCCCTCTACCATAGCAAAATTGAACTCTACTCCTTTGCGAATAATATTTTCCGTGAGGGCGACCGCGCTCTCTACGTTGGCGTTGGATTTGTTGAGGTATCGGCTCATGTATCCTAGCTCTGTCAGATATTTTTTATATATTTTTAAGAAATCTATCACGAGTTTGTTAGAACGTTCTGGTAGATTGTAGGTGTTTGCGGCAAAGATAACTTTTTTAAGTGCCATGATTCTCGAATGTACGCCCGCGTAGGACTTCTCGATGAGTGTCTCTAGGGCTGGCTCACGGTCAAATTCCTGGAATACCTTCGCAATCTTCATCGTTCCGCCCATACGTAATAGCGTCGATTCAATGTTGCGAACGCGGGGATCCTCCTCATCCAACTCCACCAATGCCAACTCATCCTCGAAACCTTTTATACATTTTTCACCCCAAATTGAGATGATCTCCGCCAATGATATCAGTGGCTTCCTACCTAGAATGAAGAGAAAAGTACTCATGAGTGCGACGGTCGGTCAGATATATGCTATGTCGTGTTTGGTGGCTCTCAGTATACTGGTTGTTTTCCTCGCAGGCTACACGGTTTTCCGCTTTGAAATCTCCGCTGGAGCGCAGTGTCCTATTGTTCCGACGAGTGTTTCTTCTACGAAAGGCGCTTGAATTATAGCACAATTTTGTATTTATAACAACTTTCTGCTTTGCGTTTTATTGTTTCGCGGCAGTGTTGTTTTTTGAAGATGTATTTGATACAGTGCCGTTACCTGTATTTTTAACCTCAATTTTTTATGAGCATGTCACTGAATCGTGTGCAGTTAATTGGTAATGTTACGAAGGATCCGGATGTGAAACAGATTCCCGGTGGTACAACGGTTGCGACTTTTAGCATCGCTACAAACTACACGTGGAAGGATCAGGCTGGTCAGAAACAGGACAAGGCCGAGTTCCACAACTTGGTAGCATGGAGAAAGTTAGGAGAGATTGTCGCTCAGTATGTGAAAAAGGGGAGCAAGGTTTTCGTCGAGGGACGAATCCAGACACGAGAGTGGGAAGGACAAGATGGTGCAAAACGATATAAGACAGAAATTATTCTCGACAATATGATTATGCTTGATAAAAAAGGAGGAATGACTGGTGAGTCATACTCTGATAGTGGCTCATCCGAGGAGTCGAGCAACGACCGAAGTCACGGTTCTGTTCGTGCTTCCGCTCCTGCAACAGCTGATATCGAGGAGAGTATTAATATTGAGGATTTGCCTTTCTAATCCTTCGCAGGCCTTAGACCTGTTTCAAAAATGCAACCATATCTCTAAACAATGGCTCGGTTAACGGGTCATTGTTGGTGAATATCGGTTTATTTTGCACTACACTTGAAAGAATATTTACTCCGCATAATCCTCTGACTGTTTCAATGGTACTGAATGGATCTCCTCCTCCTAACGTTGCTACATTTTGAAACTTTTCATTTCCTAATGCATTTCGCGCTCTTTCGTAGAAGTCTGGTTTTCCTTTGTAGTATGTTTCGCACATCATTTTCACCACATCAACGGATGATATTTTTTCCTTTTCTGCAATGGTGCGCAAGGCACTAACTCCTATGCGTACTCCGTGATCCGTGAATGCGCTGTATACTTGTGCCAAGCCGTCATTTCCCATCTCCCTTACAATTTCATCTGAATATTTGAGCAATATTTGAAGACGTAATATGTATCCCAATACTTCCGTTATATATTCATCGAGCCACTTAAATCGTATGTCTATTCCTGTTCTTGTTTTATTTTGCACTCTTAGCCCGGCTTGATTTCTATGGAGTGCATTTTCCTTCTTGTCGTATTCATGTATTTTTGCAGCGGATAAGTGTCCAAATACTTCATGACAGACGGTATGAATGAAATTCGGTAGACTCTGTCCTTTTTCAAGAAATGATGTTTCTGCCATGGTGTAGCCATCATTTACGCCTTCACTGCTCATTGTTGTTCCTGCGTTATCTTCCACTGAGGATATTTTTTTGAAATCTTTACTTCCAATACAAACCAGATCTGACGATTGAGGTGGTCGTGCTAATTGTATTCCGAACTTTTCGAGAAGCGTTTTTCCTTCTTTAAGTATGATATCAATCCAACGGGCTTGTTCTGGCGCGAATGGCAGCGGTGAAAAATCCAATCCTGCGTGTTTGTAGGCGATGGTTCTATTGTTACCATCAAGTGTTTTTTGTATTATGCGGCGATCCACGTTTTCTACTGGACCGCCTTGTTTTGTAATAAAATGTCTTCTTGGATGATCCGGAAGTTCGTAAAAAGCATTATGATATGCCTGCGCAGGCCCTTCGAATATTTGCTGAATTGCATCTCGGCTCATTCCGGTAGACAACAATATGCGTCCTCCTTGGGCTGCATAGGTAATGAAATTTGCACCTTCCATGACGTACTGCGCTGTTGCGAGTATCGCACTTCTCGTTGCTTCGTGGATAAGGCCGATTTCTTGATAACATTGTGCGAGTCCAATGTGGAGATCGGGATCATGATTCTCGCCATTATCCGGATCGAGCGCCGTGAGCAGTGGCCTGAGTGCATAGTTCTTTTTTAGATCGTTTTTGTATTTGAGGCTTGCACTGTGTAGCTCTCGCATATTCAGGCTTCCGGAAGCGGAGACTCCAGTTCCTTTAAATGCCTGGTTGAAAATATCTAGTACGAGCTTCATAGAGGTGATATATAGTGGTTCACTATTTTACTCATTTATTTACTTTTGTCAATACCGCTTCGCGCACAAAAAAAGCGCCTGTTGTACTCGATTAGAAGTATACAGACGCTCTTTTTATACCAACTTCTATGGATGTTCCCATCTGACGCAAAATTTTTCATGCGCAGGTGAAGCATACACAGGGTCGGTTCATACATTGTGGTCGACGAACCTTCATGTATTCTTCCCTATGGAAGAGTTCCCCTGCCTTCCTTTGGTGTTTTGTTTTTAGATGAGGTTCACCTTCATCTCGTTTGTTTTTGTTTTTGTATCTCGCATTCAATATTTAGAGCGCGAAGATAATTTTTTTGTTTGGCTACTTTTTTCAGGCATCGTCGTGCCTATGATCGAAAAGTAGGGGAAGAAAGCGAAAATCCTATACTGTTTATCGCCTTGTCTCCATACTTTTCCCTGAAAGAAAAGCAGCTGGGGTGGGTGTTTTTTTGTAAATCTTCAAGGAACGAACAAATCTGAGTATTCTACCATTAATTAGCTTTTTTTTCAAGCATTGTGCTCGGTTTTCTTTGACTTTTGCGGTTTTGGAAAGTTTGTTGTAGACTTGCGGCCATGGAGGTCACAAATTTGTCATTACCAGGTAAGCTTTTCCTCGTCGTTGGGCCCTCGGGTTCCGGCAAGGGATCGATGATCGCAAAGCTGAAACAGCGTCATCCGCACTATGTTTTCCCGCTTTCCTGTACTACGCGCGATCCACGCCCTGGCGAGAAGCCGGGCGAGGTCTATAACTACATAAGCAAGGACGAGTTTGTAAAGGGTATCGAGGGGGGCGAGTTCCTGGAGTGGGCCGAGGTCCATCAGGACCATTATTACGGCATCCTCAAGGGGCCGATCTTCCAAGCGCTGGAGGAGGGGAAGATTATCATCCGAGAGATTGATATTCAGGGATTCAAATCGGTTTCCAAAATTGTTCCTCCGGAAAACTTGGTTGGTGTTTTTATTTATGTTCCGGATTTAAATGAACTCAAGCGACGAATCCTCATGCGAGGAAAACTTCCTGATGAAGAGATTGAGAAACGGCTTATCAGTGCGCAAAAAGAAATTGATCAGTCAGATATCTGTAAGTACAAAATCGATAGTATCCCCGGCGAGATCGACCGCATGGCCAATGATATGGAGGTAATTATCGCAAAGGAGTTGAAGGTATAATTTTCATAAAGTCTTGTTTTGTCATTTTGATTAGAGGTATAATTGCTCCTAACCTATTTTCTTAACCCCCATTTTTATGGCACTCGACATGGTCGGTCCTAATTTTTCTTATTTAGAAGGTGGGGTCATTATTCCCCACATTCCACTCATCGATGCTTTTATTATTGATAACCTCAGAAAACAACGAGACGATACACGTCAAAGAATAGGTATTGAACGTCCTGATTGGGGCGAGCCTCTTGCTCCTCCTCGCTCTATGGATGATGAACGAGACGAGGAAGGAAACGAAAGGGGCTACTGCGAGTTCGATATGTAGTTTTACCTCTTATTTTCCATCGTTTCTCAGCTTTACCTTAGGCATTGCCTATTTGGCGTGCCTCTTGTACAATTCACCCTGCTTCGCATCGTTTTCATTTTTACGTTGGGGATTCGCCAAGCGGTAAGGCACTGCCCTCTGGAGGCAGCATCGGGGGTTCGAATCCCTCATCCCCAGCCAACAGCAGTATAAGTCAAGGCCTATGCTGACAAATGAACAAATAGAGAATGTTATTGAGGAAATTAAACAAGATTCTCGTATTGATGGAATTCTTATTACTGGTTCTTATGTTTACGGTATACCGAATGAGCAGAGTGATTTCGATGTGTTTTGCGTTACGAATGATGGGTCTGATTGGAACGAGATGGGGAAACGAGTACGCTTCGGAGTAGATATAGAGGCATGTTTTAATCCGCCAGATAAAGTTCGATATTACATGCAAAAAAGTAAGGAAGAGAAGCATGGTGACTGTATTCATTTTTGGGCATTTGGAAGAATTGCTTACGATAAAAGTGGTGTGCTCCATATGTTACAAAAAGAAGCTCGCGAGCTTTGGAAAAATGGTCCAGATGAAGGGAGTTCTTGGATATGGCGTGCAGAAAAACACAAAAAATATCAGGAAAGAATTTGGAATTAATATATTCAGTAAAGTCCAGCGAAAGGGTACTAGACTCACAAGCCCAGCCAAATCAGCAGATAGGCGATTGAGTCCCTCGTCGTGATTGTTTTGTCGGATGTTCCATGTAGTCTTTTGAGGGCTGTTCTTAAAGCTGAGACAAAATTTTATTTGTCTTTTTGTTTGTATCGCGGTAGTTTGTGGCCTCTTATATTACAAATATGGACTCTCCTAAATCTGCCCCTGAAAAGCCAAGAAGTTTTGAGTATAAGTATTGTCCTTGTTGTGCAACGGAATTGAAATTTTCGCCTAAGGTTAATCGGATGCACTGTGACGATGACAAGGGTGGATGCGGTTGGGTGCACTGGAATTCGCCTCAGCCTGTTGCTTCGGCTCTCATACCTTTCCCAGAGCGCTTCATCGGCAGGTTGGATGTGAAAGGGCCATTTGATTTTGATATTGAGGAATATCGAGATACCGTACGAACGGGTGTGGTTCTCATACGACGTGGAATTCAGCCATTCATAGGTCGGTGGGCGATGCCTGGAGGTTTTGTGAATGAGAAGGAGACACCTCGAGCTGCGGGTGTTCGTGAGGCAAAGGAGGAGACAGGGCTAGATGTTGAAATGGAGCGAGTGATTCATCCTTGCAATCCTCTCCCTGGAATTCTCAATCAAGTTGTTATTCCCTGGGTTGCTCGACCTATTGATGGTCAGATGATCGCGGGCGACGATGCGATGGATGTTGGTATTTTTGGACCGAATAATCTTCCGGATATTTGCTTCACTTCTCATATCAAAACCGTGCGCGATTGGTTTGACGGCAAGTATGGTAGTATTTCCGGGAAGAAAGGGTACTAGACCCACAAGCTCAGCCAATTATTTATTTCTATGCGTTTAGCGACCTATAATCATCTTGGTGGATGTGAGGGGAAATCACTCGGTGGTTTTTTGAAAGTGCATGCGCTTCATGGGTTGGGGCAGTATGAGCAATTTGAAAAATATGTAGATCTTCCTACGACTATGGAGACGATACGTCAGGCAAATGTGGATGTGTTGGGGATTTCTGAGGTGATAGGTAAGAGGCAGAGACTTGTGTTGCAAGAGTTGTTGGGTTCGATGGGGTATGTTGATTTTCATGTTGGCCAAGGGCATGGATTGAAAGGTCATAGCGAATATGTGGAAACGCTTCTTGCGACAAAAATGCCGAGTACTTCCGTATATAATCCGGCGTTTCAGGTGCCGGCACTTCTTGGATTTGGAGGAGGTGCTGTGGGTGCGTATATTGATGCGCTTAATCTCTATGTTATCCAGGTTCACTTACCGCTTCCTGGCAATAAGACCCGAGCAGAGTTGGATCGGCAAATGCGTGATATTCTGATAGAAATTGGCAGGCTTCAGGAAACGGAAAAAGATCCAAGGATTGTATTGATGGGGGATTTTAATATGACTTTTCCGGATCTCGTAAAGGACTTCCCTGAGCTGGCTCGATTTGAAAAATTGTCTACTGATGAACCAACGTGTTCCATGACCAATATTATTCGATTTGTGTATCACGAAAATATTGACCATATTTTGGGAATCGGCCTTCAGGGCCGTGCGAGTGGCGTGATCGAGGGTGCTTCTGATCATGCGCTCGTATGGGCAGAGGTGTAATATGGTAACGTTTGCGGTGCTTACATAGTAGCTAACTCTCGTATATGCCCCACTCTGAACTCCATACATTGCAGCAGGAAGTTCGTTCGCTTGGGACGAAGGAGAGGGCGAAGAATTCGGTGTGGTTTTTTAAGACGGGGGCGGGGCAGTATGGGGAGGGGGATGTGTTTATTGGCGTGACGGTGCCTTTATTGAGGAAGGTTGCGCGAACATATGCGCAGCTGTCGCTTGCGGATATTGAGACATTGTTGCATTCGCCGGAGCATGAGTTTCGGCTTTTGGCTCTCTATATTTTGGTTGGTCAGTTTCAGAAGGCGAAAAGCGATGAGGTGCGCGAAACGATATATGATTTGTATCTCGCGAATACTCAGTGGATTAATAACTGGGACTTGGTTGATTCGAGTGCCGGATATATCGTGGGGGAGTTTCTCAAAAATCGTCCTAAGAAAATACTCACAACGCTCGCTCATTCGAAGTCCTTGTGGGAGCGACGAATAGCCATTATTTCGACGTTTGCTTATATCAAAAATGGAGATGCTACGGATGCGCTAGAGATCGCGCAAATACTTTTGCATGATTCTCATGACTTGATACAAAAGGCTGTCGGCTGGATGCTGCGAGAAGTGGGGAAGCGATGTAGCGAAAAATCTGAGCTCCAGTTCCTCGATGAGCATTACAAAACTATGCCGAGAACGATGCTTCGATATGCGATTGAACGACTTTCTGAGGAGCAGAGGAAACGTTATATGGCGAAAAGTTGATTTTTGGTGATTTGTCTTAGGCGTTTAGATTCAAAGTCTCCATCCACCCTTCTTTTCCTTTAAGTTTGGCTTTAAGCTTTTTCATTGGCTCGGTCTGATACGTTAGTTGTTTTAATTTATCTCCATTATGAATAGGTAATTCTTTTAATGTATTATCTATATTAGGTAAAAAATCTTTGATGTACGAAAATTCAGCTTGCATATGCTTATTTTCAAATAAAGTTCGATATGCATAAATATTCTTATCAAATGGACCATATTCATATCGAATATATGTAAAATTGGTTATTTGAAAGCCGAGATTTTTCACAGAATCGAGATCGATAAAATATGGTAATTTCATAAATTGCATGATATCCCATTTCCAATGTAATTTTTCTCCGATATAAGCGAATAATTCAAACGTTCTTCGATCTATTTTTTCAGAGAATAAATAATCACGATCAATTTCTAGCGCAAAAGCCAACTTATCATATAAATCCTCTCCGATTCCATTCGACGGAGTATAGGAGCCATTTTCAAGCTCACTTATAATTCTTTGGGTTGTTTCAGCGCGTTCGGCTAATTCAGACTGGGATAAGTGAAGATCTTTTCTGCGACCATAGATTTTTTCACCCAGTACAATCATTTTATGGTGATGAGCGATCTTTCCCTTAAACTCATCAGTCTTTGCGAGGGTTGCCAATCGTTTAGATACTGAGTTGTTCATAATCGTCTGGGGATAAAGTATATTTTATTTTGAGTTCTTTGGCAGTCTGAATGCTTTTTTGGATATCTTTTTCTATTTTTTTTCCTCTTCCTCCATCATACCTTGAAGCGTTCTTTTCGCCATCTGGTTTTATGATGGCGTTCATTAGTATCATTTTTTTATTCTCCTTGTCGACAAAGTAGTAAATTCGGAGAAGATTTTCTTCGTCGTAGATGCAGCGAATTTCATTGAGGTCTTTTCCACTGCCCTGTAACGGTTTCGCATATGGAGGAGCAGGGTGGCCACCTAGGCCAGCAATATGCTTTATCCTTGCCATAATTCCGGATAAGCGATCGATGTCCTTTGCATTCAAGAGTGTTTGTATGATAAGGGCAAAAGATTCTGGATGAGCAGTCTCTTTCAGAAGAAGTATTTGCATTTCTGAGATTATAAATCTGCTCTATTATATACCCCATAGGGTATAAAATCAAGAGTTTTTGTCAGTTTTTGGATTGATATCAATTATCGGTCCGGAAGGAACGATGTCGGTATTTTTGGGAGATGGTGTCTTTTGCGTTGGTCCCATATGCATTACGGCAAATGCGGGGCCGGACTTTTCGAGGCCAATTCCCTGAAGGAGTTCATCGATGAGGCGTTTGAAATTTCTTCTCATGATTTCGGGTTCTTCGAATAGGGTTGGAAAAATGCTTCTAATGTCCATCTTGTGCCCCATTGTTTTGAGTAAATCTCCAATATCAATCCTCAAATCTTCGAGGGCTGCCTGCATGAATATTTTTCCAAATGGGTCTTTTTCTGTGTCTACGAGCGCAATTGCCGCAGCGGTCGTATGTATTTCTCCGTTTTCAAATAACGTGATGGGATTAGGCCGTCCGCACGTTAGCCCCACTTGTAGCTCGATATATTTCCACTTCAGGTCTTCCGGAAGATCGCGAAGCTGTGTATCAGGGGAGATGCCATACGCTTCAAAAATTGCCCTTTGCGTTACATCATAGGCATTATCCAAGATGCTCTCTTCGTCGTCGCATTTTAAGAAGTAACTTGAATCAATGCGCAAGGCGCTACTGTCGCTGAATAATCTATTAAATTCCGCAACGAGCTTCAGTGCGTCATCAATCCTGCAGGCCGGTTTTCTTGAGCGAGTCTCTAAAGGGATTTTTTTGAGTGTTGAGCCGAGAGATTCGAGCTGATTTTCCGGTTTGGATTGAGTTGTGTCCGAAGCAGTTTCTGGTGCGGGGGTATTCATGTGCATAGATTTACAGGTAAAATAATATTTGTAAATGTTTAAGTTCATTTAGGACGTATGTGGCTGTGCGGGGTTATATTTTTAAAGCTGGAATGTTGGTGTTAGACCCACAAGCTCAGTCAACAGGTACACAAAAGGGTTATTTTGCGTAGAACATTTTGCCATCTTTCCCGAATTCCCACCCAGAAGCCGCAGGGGCTTTACTCTTTCCTTCATTAGGCTCTGCGAGATTCTCGAGTGTTTCAAGGAGCATCTCGATCTCGTCTTCGGGGAGATCCTCTCCGTCTCTAAAGCGACGTATTTTATTTTGAATTATTGGATCCAAGGTTCTGATTCTTGTTTCGAATGCCTCTTTCATAATGTACATCTCTTCCGGATTCGGATTTTGATCGGACATGAGCATCGATCTGGCGTCCGGGTTCCACATATAGTCCGTTCGTTTGGTGCTTGTCATAGCTGGCTTGCGACTAGGTACAACTGTGGTTCTTGCCGAGAAGTCATCCATAAATCGATGTCTAAATGGGTGTTTTTTGAGCGTATCAATATCAATCATTTTACAGAGAATGAATAGCCAATCAATCGTGTCTTGATGTCGAACATTGATCTGTAGCCATGCGTAAAAGGCGCTTCCCATTGGTCCATCTTCATTGATTCTCCCGTGTTGTGCTAGCGTCATTGGACCCCAATATTTCCCCTCAGGTCGTTCTGATAGGAATTGCTCTAGTCGCATTTTTGCTTCCTCGGTGTCTTTTATTTTTTCTGCCTTTTTTCGCTCAAACGGATTTTTTTCTAAAAGATCAGCCTGTTCTCCAAGAATATTCTCTATTGCCGCAGGTTTTAAATGCGCATTTTCTCGTATCCAGTTATAGACATGCCTTCCATCGACTCCATCTGCAATTTCGCCGTGTCTCATTAAATCTATGGCTGACCATTTTTGTCCGGCTGGCAGTTTTCCTAGATAAATCGCTAAATATCTTCCTGTAATTCGTTGTGATGTGAGAACATATGGTCGTTTGAATGGGTGATTATCGAGTATATTGGCATTTTCTCCGAGGAATGCGCGTAATACTCCTTCGGTTATCGCATCATCTTCAAGTGCGTAATTTCTCCTTATCCATGAGCATACTGATGCTCCATTCGGTTTTTCAGGGTCAGCGGATGCGAAACGCATAAGATTGATTTGACTCCATTCTTGGCCTTCTGGAAAGGAGCGTATGATTTCTTCTAAAAATTCTCTCGCTTTCTTTTTGCTTGTGATAAGTTGCTTTGTTTTGTATTCGAACGGATGTTGATCGAGAAGCTCCGTGCGATCACCAAGAAGTAGTTTTATGATATCGATACTTAGTCCGCCTTCCTCGTTTTCTTTGATCCATTGATACAGAGCGTTTCCCTGCACTCCATCCGTTATTTCTCCAAAAAATGTGAGATCAACTGATGACCATACTTGGCCAGTGGGCTGGGCTTCTAGGAACTTTATAAAATAATGACTTGCTACCGGTCTTGATACGAGAACCCAGGCTGGCTTAAAGGGATGAGCATCTAAAATGTTTGTATCTGCACCGAGAAATGTTCGTATACAGGTTTCTGTCAAACGATTGCTCTCTGACGGGTAATGACCGAGAATCCATCGATATATGAGGCGTCCCGTAACTCCACCCTCGGCCGTTAACCCGAAGTCGCTTAGGTCACTCGCGCTCCATGACTCGTCGCTTGGAAGTGAGCCAATAATTTCTTTGAAATATTTTTGGGCTGTCGGGAGATCCCGAATTCTTTTTTGTAATTTTGGTTCGAATGGATTTCGTATGAGCACGTCTTCTTGATCTCCGAGAAAACGACGTAATGCTTTTTCATCGAGAGCACCTTCATTTCTCTGGATCCAGCTGTAGACTCCAGATCCATCTACTCCATCTCGAATTTCTCCGTATTCTTGTAAATCCACTACTGACCACGGTTCATTTTCTTCCAATTGTTCGAGAAATAAGCATAGGTAGGATCGCGCAACTTTGGCTGAAACGAGGACTCTTATTTTTTGGTAGGGATGGGCTTTGAGCATTGCGTCTGCGTCGTTTCCAAGAACGATACGTATGCTTTTTTCTGAAATATTTCCATTTTCATCACTGCAATTTCCTCGTATCCATGCGACAAATGTCGTGCCACTTGGTCCATCTTTACCAACCTCTATCCGGTCTCTTACATCGACTGGTGCCCATGATGCTCCTGGTTCCAGACCATTGAGAAACATGACAAGATATTTTTTCGCATCTTCAATGCTTCTTAACTTTTGTTCTATTATTTCTAACGGTTTTCGATCTAAAATGTCTGCTTGATCACCAAGAATATCTTTCACTGTCGTAGCATCAAATCTTTTGCCTCTCGCGGAAAGATATTTGTAGAGATTATGACCATTCCATTTGTCTGTTTCCCACGCCCAGAGTTCTACCGTAGACCATGATTGACCTTCCGGAATGGTTTCGAGAAATGCGATGAGTCCATTTTTCACTCCTTCCCATCCCTTGATTTGCCTAACTCTCATCGTAAACGGATTTCTTTCGAGAAGTGTCTCGCCATTTGCCCCTAAAAGAATACTTATTTCTAATGCTCGATCTTCCGTTCCTTTTATTTTTTTGAAGAACCAGACCCAAACATCGCATCCAGGCGTACCATCTTCAGATGTCCATTCTTTGAGCGTAGAGGGGGTCCATTCTGACTCGCTATTAAGCGATCGTAAAAACTCCTTTAAGTATCTCCGTGCGTCGTATATTGTTTTTATTTTCTCTTCTCGGGCATCAAATGGGTTCCTGTTCAACATGGCTGCTGCCTCATTTCCTAATGTAACCTCGATGGTTCTTTTGCCAATTGATCCAACTTTTGGATGAATGATATTGCAGAGGTATTTTCCAATTGGTTTGCTATCAATACTCCATGCGTGAAGAGTACTTGGTTGCCATGTTTCTCCTGGCGCCAATGATTCAAAAAATAATTTCAGAGCGTCTCTGACACTTCGTCCTCCGAGATTTTCATGTGCTTCATCCATCATTTCAGCGAAACCAAGTTCCATTGCAATAGCGATTTTAACCTCATAACAGATTTGACCATGGATTTCTCCGTACGTATCACCTAACGAAGGGGTGTTCTCAAAAAGATCATTGATTTTCCTGCAGATTAATGAGTGAATTGCGCTAAAACTTGATACCCCTTTTGGTAGGGGAAGATGTCTTTCAAAATCGGCCTTCCAGTTTTCCGGAAGTTCGGTGTTTCTTTTGGCACATTGAGTTTTAATAATCTCAAATACTGTCTCGGCACTTACGGTATTTTTTACGATTGATGCGGGCATATATAGCTAAGGAAGGCTTCATTTTATAGCGTAGTCTTCATAAAGCCAAGTGGAACTTCAGCTTCCACTGTTCCATTTTCAACCTCTGATACGATAAACTTAGCTTACTGAACGGCAGCAATAGTCCAGCCAAATATCTTGTTTCTAGTGGGATATGGTTGTATTTTTCTGACGATGGTCTATTTAACCAAAGATTTTTTGACGCAGGCTTAGTAAAAATGCATATGAGAGATATACGATTTATTGCCGAACACCGAGGGGGTCTTTTGGAAGTGCAACAGCATAGAGATTTAATTAAATGGTCTTGTCAGTGCGTGGAGCATGCTATTGGGGTCTTGAATGTGAAGGTAGATGATAGGCTACTTTATGCTCTGTCAGTAGCGAAAGCATGGCAGGAAGGTAGTGCTAAAACCGGAGAAGCTATGAAGGCGGCTGTTATGTCGCATTCTGTTGCCAGGGAATCTTCAGACCCAATTGACGTTGCTATTGCTCGTGCAGTTGGGCATGTTGTCGCAACAGCTCATATGGCCGATCATTCTTTGGGCGGTGCTCTTTATTCGCTGAAAGCTATAAAATATGCGGGTTACTCGGTTGAGGAAGAGAGGAAATGGCAAAATAAACATATACCCTCGGATCTCAAGGATGTGGTTTTGTTTACGTTGGATATGAAGGGGAAAAGTTTTAAAATTTAGAGGGTACTCGTATTGACAATGTCATTACATATACTATATACTGTATCTAGTTACTTATTATAAATTACACATGTCTACTATACAAATTCGCATCGACGAAAAGACAAAAAAATCTGCCGTGAAAGTGCTTAATATGGTTGGTATGGATATGAGCTCTGCTGTGAAGATATATTTCCGACAGATTGTTTTACGAAAGGGGATTCCATTCCAAATTTTAACAGAGAATAATTTAACCGCGCAGGAAGAAAAGGCTATTTTGAAGGCTTCTGCAGAGGCGAAGAAAGGAATTAATGTTACAACTGTTACAACAAAAAAGGAGATGAGGGTATATCTAGATAGTTTAAAGAAATAGGCATGATTATTCGGTTTCATAATCAGTTTGCTAAACGTTACGATAAGTTGGCACGTAAAGTCCAAGAAAAGGTGGACATTGTTTTGGAGAAATTTAGAGTCAATCCATTTGATAGTACGTTGAAGAATCATCCCCTAAAAGGTGTAATGGCGGATAAGCGTGCTATTTCCGTTTCGGGCGATATAAGAATATTGTTTGAAGAGTATGGTGATTATTGTATTGTCACTATGCTTGATGTCGGAACCCATAATCAAGTGTATTAATACTTAAATGATGTCTTTTTAAATGTTCATTCCTATGAAGAAAAGCTACCTGAAAATAGTGATGAGTTCTCTCTTGATAACGGTCGTTGGTGTTTTTGTCGTAGATTATTTTTCGCATTTGGTGTTCTCGGATCCGATGGAAACGATGCCATATTTTATGACGAAGGCGGCTGTGTATTTTGTTTTTTCTCTACTGTTTTTGTCTTTTGTTAACCTCGAGAGTAAGCGGTTTTTGAAGGTATTCATTGCCGGAATTGTCGTGGCGTTGATGTGGGGATTTTATTATAATATTCTTCCCGCCGTGATGGAGTCGGTTTTCAATATTGATTTTTATCCGTTTGGAATTGCTTTGGATGGATTAAACTTTTTGGGAATGGGTATTTCTGGAACAGGTTTCGCCTTCGGAGTTGTTCACACCGCGGCATTTGTGGGTGGATATTATGCGACTGTTCTGGCTGAGCGACTCATTCAGCGCAAGTAGTTTGGATACTTGGTACGTAGATAGAATCTATACCGTCGTAACTTTTCTCATTTCTAGACCTATTCCCGACATGATAATTTGATCGAGT
>CAYHGS010000026.1:5006-16605 GCA_964356305.1 uncultured Candidatus Peribacteria bacterium | reverse complement strand
ACAACTGGTTTCTATACGAACTTCGGCTTTGAAGTTTGGATAGAAACAGGACAAGAAAGTTTAGGGGGGGTACAGGGGAAGTGTAGGGGATTATGCATGAGAATGAAAGAGCGGCGTGGAATTATAGGAACGTAGTATTGCATATTGATTTTGAAATCGCTATTCTGGCTTTAGAAAGGCCTTGGCACGTGGTTTTTGTACCACACATTAGCGGAGGCCTTTTTATATATTGTAAAGTAGTTCGCATAGTAAGCGGATTCTTGTTTGATATGCGAAATTCGGCTGCCAATAGACAAAATATGATATAAAAAACTTTATTTTTGATTGTTATTTTGTTACTATTGTCTCGTAAGGATCCTCGGCACGGGGTTTATATACCACACATTAGCGGAGGATCTTTGCTATGTTTTTAAGAATAGTTCGCATAGTAAGCAGATTCTTGTTGAATATGCGAAATTTGGCTGCATATAGGCAATATATTGCATAAATGACTTGATTTATAATTGTTATTTTGGTATTATTGATTCGTAAAGATCCTCGGCCGTGGTTTATATACCACAAATTAGCGGGGGATCTTTTTTTATTATTCTTCCGGGAATGCAGATATAAAGAGCTTTTCTCCGTTTCGTTTGTTTTCTTTGATTTGTACGAAGAATATCTCTCCATTTTTCGTTTTTCCTCCGAATCTGTGTAATATTTCCATGGTTTTATTTGGATTTTTCTTTGATATTGGATCGATTTTTGTATTTTTTATGAGGTCGATCGCTGCAGGAAAGAGTTTTACCCTTCTTAATTTGTCACGGTGATTTGATTTGCCATGGAGATGCTCCCAAAATAATCCAAGAAATATTTTTTGTTTGCCGAAGTACTTTGACCGAATATACGGTCTTCTTTTTGTTCGTCCTATTATTTCGTTATAGAGCTGCGAAGCTCTTTTTATTACCTCTTTGAGGTCGGTACCTGATAATTTTCCTACTTGTGTTTGATAGTACTGCATTCTGGAAATGTATCATTCTTTGTAAAGCACGTCAATCTTTTATGGCTTGTGCTAGCCATTTGCGTGTCATAAATTTGTTAACAATTTGTTAAGAAAATGTCAGAGATTTGTTAGATGGGCGTGGTAGTGTGGGAATTGGTTTTTTTATTTGTTGTTCTTATTTGTATGGATGAGTTGTTGAAAATGGCGGAGGAGGAGATGAAGTTGAGGAATTATAGTAGGCGGACAGTGAAGTCGTATTTGGGATGCTTGAGAGGTTATTTTTTGTATTGTATGGATGATTTGGGGTTGAGGGAGGGGGTATTGTCGGAGTGGAGTAGGGAGAGGGTTCGGGCGTTTTTGCTTTTGAAAATTGATGCGGGGAAGAGTTCGTCGACGGTGAATGTGTATTTGAATAGTATTTTGTTTTTGTATCGGGAGGTTTTGAAGGTGGTGGGGAAGGTGGATTTGAAGTTTGGGAGGAGGGAGCAGCGGTTGCCGGTGGTTTTGTCACATGGGGAGATTGTGAGAATGCTGGAGGGGACGGTGAATTTCAAGCATCGGGTGATGCTGGCTGTGGCGTATGGGTCGGGGTTGAGGGTGAGTGAGGTGGTGAATTTGCGGGTGAGGGATTTGGATTTCGAAGGGGGATTAATTACGGTTCGGCAGGGAAAAGGAAATAAAGATCGCGTGACGGTGTTGCCTTCGATGGTAGTTGGAGATGTGAGGAAATTAATTGCGGGACGGGAGGCGGGGGATTTTGTGTTTGAGAGTAGCTGGGGCGGGAGATTGAGTACGAGGAGCGCGCAGAAGGTTTTTGAGCAGGCCTTGAGGCGGGCGGGGGTGAGTGTGGAGGCGACGTTTCACTCGCTGAGGCATAGTTTCGCGACACATCTGCTGGAGCGCGGTGTGGATGTGAGGTATGTGCAGGAGTTATTGGGGCACAGTAATATCCGCACGACGCAGCGGTATACGCATGTGAGTAGGAAGGCGATTGGGGGAATTGAGAGTCCGCTGTAGGGCTAGATGGTTGTTTAAAACCCAAACAACATATCTCTAATCTCCGGCTTTACCTTGTCGGGGCCCCAGGGTGGATCCCAGACGATTTGGACGGAGGCGGAGGTGATCTCGGGGACGAGTTGGGGGAGAACGGTTTGGACCTGTTCCATGATCATAGGGCCGACGGGGCAGCCCATGGAGGTGAGCGTCATGATGACGACGGCGTCGTAGGTGCCGTCAGGGAGTTTCTCGAGGTTGGCGCCATAGATGAGGCCGAGGTCTACGATGCCAATGCCGATTTCCGGATCGAGAATTTCATTGAGCGCTGCGCCGATTTTTTCCATCATCGGATTTTCTTTTCGGAGATCGTCGAATGTTTTTGTCATTTTTGGACCGTTGCCTTTTGCGTAGTCTATGCGCTTCTGGAGGTCGGGGCCGAAGACCGAAGCAGCGACGGCTTTCGCCGGAGTTGCTTTTGATTTTACTAATTTTGTCTTTTTAACGATAATTTTTTTTGCAGGAAGTTTTTTTATAACCATTTTTCTCACGATGAGTTTTTTCGTGGTTGGTTTTTTCGGTGTACTCATAATGCCTGGTGTTTAAGGAGAATAATCGCTTTTTTGAGGAGAGTGTAGCCGAGGAGTGCGCATTTGACGCGGGCGGGGGAGATGGCGACGCCGAGGAGTTTGTAGAGTTCGTCTTTGGAGAAGCTTTCTGCGTCCGTGAGAGATTTGTGGAGAATTTCTTCGGTAAGGATGGACATGGCGGCCTGTGATATGGCGCATCCTGAGCCGTCAAATCCGATTTCTTTGATGTGGAAATTTTCCACGGTCAGATCGAGAATAAGTTTGTCCCCGCAGAGAGGATTGGCGTCATCGACGGTGATTGATGGTGCGGCGAGACGTCCGTGATTGCGCGGATTTTGGAAGTGATCGAGAATATTTTCGGCGTAGAGGTCCATTGGTTGCAGGTGGGTTGTGGTGGGTATTATGAGATGTTGAAGATTTTTTTTGCTTTCATAATGGCCTCAATCGCGATGTCGATGTCTTCCTCGGTGTTGTACACGGAGAAGCTTATTCGTGCAGTTGCCGGCACAGAGATGCTTTCCATAAGTGGCTTGGCGCAATGGTTTCCGCCACGGATGCAGACGTTTTCACTATTGAGAACTTCGGCAATATCATGAGGGTGAGTGCCGCTGATGGCGAAGGAAATTACGCCGGTCATGTCTGTATCGTTTTTTGGAATGTGAAGTTTGAGATTTTTAATGTTCTCCAATTTTGCACGTGCATAAGCGATGAGCTTTTGATCGTGTTGCCGAACGTTTTCCATTCCCAGGTTGGTGAGGTACGTGATGGCTTCCTTGAAAGCGATTACATCGGCGATGTTCTGCGTGCCCGCCTCGAATTTCCACGGGAGATCGTTCCATGTCGCATCGCGCTGGTGCACCTCGCGAATCATGTCACCACCGAAGAGGAATGGAGGCATCGCCTCAAGGAGATTTTTTTTACCGTAGAGGACTCCCACGCCAGTTGGCCCGAGCATTTTATGGCTTGAGAATGAGAAGAAATCACAGTCTAAATCTTGGACGTCGATGGGGAGATGTGCGGCAGATTGGGCACCATCGATGAGGATTTTGGCGGAGCCGAGCTGGTGAGCCAGCGAGGCTATTTCTTTTATAGGATTTATTGTTCCGGTGACATTACTCGCATGCGTGATGGCGATTAATTTTACCGATTTATTTTCCGTAAGATATTTTTTTAACCACTCCATGTCGAGGAGGTATGGAGTCTCGGGGTCTCTTGAAAGGGGAATAACCGCAAGTTTTGCATTTTTCTTGATGGCTACTTGCTGCCATGGGATAAGATTTGAGTGATGTTCGAGAGCGCTGACAATAATGATATCTCCTTCGTGAATATTTTGTTCTGCCCATGCGTACGCTACAAGATTAATTCCTTCCGTCGTATTACGTGTAAAAATAATTTCCTCAGTTGATTTGGCATTGATAAATGTTTTTACGGATTCGCGCGTAGCCTCGTATGCGGCATCTGCTTCTTGCGCGATGGTGTATATGGCACGATGAATATTGGCGTTACTGTTTGAATAATAATTTGTAATGGCATCAATGACGAACTGTGGTTTTTGTGATGTGGAAGCGCTGTCTAAATAGACAAGTGGCTTGTTTTCAATTACTCGCGAGAGAATGGGAAAGTCTTTTTTGATGAGATGTGGATCAAACATGTGTGATGGTATTATGCGGTTTCGATTACCTCCGGAATATCAACGAATACCATACCATTTTCAATTTTTGTTGGGTAGGTTTTGAGAGGTTGCGTGGCTGGAAGACTCAGAACTTTTCCATCACGAACATCAAACATGGCTCCGTGCCGCGCACACTCGATGACGCAGCCCTCGAGGCTTCCTTCGGTGAGATCGGATTCTGCATGGGAACAGCTTCTTTGGACGGCATAAGCTTCACCATTAATATTTGCGATCATGATTTTTACTCCATTAATTTCAAACTTAATTTTTTTACCTAACGTGAGTTCTTCTATCGAGATGGTTGGCGTAAACATACGGTGTCGAGTTAGATAAAATATTTTTTTATAAAAGGGTGCTCTGTATTGATTCTCTCACTTGTATGGCTATTTTGTCATCGTTTATTTGCCCGAGGAGACTTTCAAAGAATCCTTCTATCATTAATTCTCGTGCTTGTTCTTCGCTGAGTCCCCGTGAAGAAAGATAAAAAATAGTCTCTTCATCGACCTGACCTACGGATGCGCTGTGTCCGGCTTTCACGTCGTTTGCCTCTATTTCAAGCGCCGGGACAGACTTTGATTTTGCTTGTTTCGAGAGAAGCATCGTGTCGTGAGAAAGATGGCCGTCGGATTCGTGGGTATTTTTTTCAATTCGTATTAATCCAAAATAATCAGAAGTAGATTTGTCTTTGAGCATGGTTTTTATTTGGGCGTGACCATAGGTATTGTTGGCGTTGTGGATCGTCTGCGTCTCGAACTTCACCGTGTCTGAATTTTTTCTCGCAAAAAGTCCAATGATATTTACGCGCGCGTGGTCGCCATTGAGCTTGAAGGTAATAACACTTTTTTCCTCAGGATTTGAGTTTTTGAAAGAGAGTACGTATTGAAGTTCTGCGCTTTCCTCCAGCGTAATCGTGTGTGATCCGGGTGCATCTTGGAAGATGATCTGTTTGGCTGATTTCGGTATGGTGAGTAGTTGAGTCATAATTTTTTAGTTTGAAAACGGGATCTGTGTTGGCGTCGCTTCGCTAGCCCACACTACCCTCCATCTCCATGGCGATGAGGCGGTTAAGTTCTAGGGCGTACTCCATGGGAAATTCTTTTATCAGTGGCGCGAGAAATCCATTTACAATCATATTTGAAGCTTCCTGTTCGGAGAGGCCGCGAGACATGAGATAAAATAACTGCTCCTGAGAGATTTTTGTAACCGTTGCTTCGTGGGCGATGGCGACGTTATTCTCGTCGATCTGCATGGTTGGATAGGTGTCAGTAGAGGAATCCTCATCCAGGAGGAGCGCGTCACATGTGACGCGCGAACGGCTTCTCTCTGCGCCTGGTGCGACATTAAGCATACCTCGATATGAGGTACGTCCACCGTGGAGGCTTACTGATTTTGCATTAATTACAGATGATGTATCGGGTGCGAGATGATAAATTTTCCCGCCGGCATCTTGATGTTGGTCTTTGTTGGCAAGAGCGAGCGAGAGGATCTCTCCCCGTGCTCCTTTTCCTTTTAAATAAATACTTGGATACTTCATCGTGAGTTTCGATCCGATATTGCAGTCGAGCCACATCATCGTGGCGTTTTCTTCGGCGATGGCACGTTTTGTTACCAGGTTGAAAACGTTCTTTGACCAGTTCTGTACGGTGGTGTATTGCACGCGTGCGTCTTTGTGCACGATAATTTCCACAACAGCTGAATGCAATGAATCCGTGGCATAAATTGGCGCCGTGCAGCCCTCGGTGTAGTGAACGGACGATCCCTCTTCTGCGATAATTAGCGTTCTCTCAAATTGTCCTGCATTCTCGGCGTTTATCCGGAAGTATGCCTGTAATGGTAACTCCACGTGTACGCCCTTTGGAATGTATACGAACGATCCACCGCTCCATACAGCGGAATTCAGTGCAGCTAATTTGTTGTCTCTTATCGGTACGACGGTGGCAAAATACTTCCGAACGATGTCGGGATATTTCTGTACGGCCGTATCTGTATCTGTGAAAATAACTCCTTTTTCTTCAAGATGTTTTTGTAATGAATGATATACCGTTTCCGATTCATATTGTGCGCCTACACCAGCGAGAAATTTCTTTTCCGCCTCAGGAATTCCCAATCGATCAAATGTTTTTTTGATATCTGCCGGAACATCCTCCCAGCTGCGAGATTTGCGATCGGTTGGCTTGATATAGTAGTGAATATTTTCAAAATCAATTTCTTGCAAGAAGGGACTTCCCCATGTAGGCATCGGTTTCTCTCGGTAGATTTTGTAGGCCTTAAGCCGAAAATCGAGCATCCACTGAGGTTCTTTTTTGTACTCTGAAATCATACGTACGGTTTCCTCCGTCAATCCTTTTCCGGATTTAAATTCATAATCTTTTTCCGAATCATGAAATCCGTACTTGTAGTCGGTGAGCTCTTCGGTGATTTGTGATTGTTGTTTTGTAGCCATTTATTCTTGTGTGGTTAAAAACGCTTCATATCCTTTTGTCTCAACTTCTTCCACTAATTCGCCTCCGCCGGTTTTGGCAATTTTTCCATCAACCATGATATGGACGAAGTTTGGAGCGATATAATTTAAAATTCTTTGATAGTGCGTAATGAGTAGTACTCCGCACTGCGTTTCTTTTGCAATGGCCATGGCACCCTTGGCGACGATTTTCAATGCATCTACATCGAGACCTGAATCCGTTTCATCAAGTATAGCGAATTTTGGCTCAAATACGGCCATTTGCAGGATTTCTGCACGCTTCTTTTCTCCACCGGAGAAGCCTTCGTTCACGGCGCGTTCCATGAAGTTTTCTGGAAATTTCAACAGTTTCATTTTTTCCTTCACTACTTTTACGAATTCAGGAATTTTGACGGGTGGTAGTTTCTTGGCTGCGAGAAGCGCATTTTTTGCCTGTCGTAAGAAATTTGGATACTTCACTCCCGGAACTTCTTGTGGGTATTGGAAGCTCAAAAATATTCCAAGTTGTGCACGTTTGTCCGGTTTTAACTCGGTGATATCTTCGCCATCGAGTGTAATTTTTCCGCTTGTTACCTTATATTTCGGATGTCCCATCAATACATGACAGAGCGTTGATTTGCCGGAACCGTTTGGTCCCATGATCGTATGAATTTCTCCGGCATTGATCGTGAGGGTGATTCCTTTGAGAATTTCTTTGTCCTCCACGTTGGCGTGAAGATCTTTAATGATGAGCTGCGACATGTCGAAGAGGGGTTAATAACGTAGTTGGAGTCGGGGACGGATTGTTGAGAAAATCCGCAAGTGTAATGCGATTCATAGATTGTTTCATATCTTCATTGAGCATGTTGAGTGCTTTGCGGGAGTGGCAGCCTACCTCGTGAACGAGATTTTCTTTGACGGTCATTCCCAGGCAGTGCATTACGGAAATTGGTCCTTCCAGTGCTTCGAATATTTCTTTCAAAGTAATTTCTGATGGCTTTTTTGTGAGGTAATACCCGCCTACTTTTCCTCTTTTTGCTTCTATTAGGCCGTGTTTTCGTAAATCCATGGCTACTTTTTGGAGAAAAAGGAAGGAGATAAACTTTTTTTTCGAGAGCGTACGCAGGGAAAGGGGAGATACAGCTTTGTTCATCTCCGGGTTACCCTCTGCTAGTTCGAGGAGTAGTACGAGTCCATAGTCGATTTTGCGAGTCAGATGAAACATTTTTAAGGCTAAATTGTTATATATTTTAATTCATACTTGGTATGTATGAATTGCTGCGTGCGTGTAGTATCCCAAAATGGCTTCTTGTAGTCAAGAGAGGATTTTGGTATTATGGGTCCTATGCTTAATACGACCCCTCCGACATCGCCGAATTTGGTACCATCATCAAGTTCTCTTCCTCACATTGCTCCCGATGAGTACGCTGAAATTGCGGGCCATATTATTTCCGTTCTTGCACTTCTTCATAATGAGGAACTTCGTCGTTTGCAAAATGTGTTTCATAAACGTGCTTGCGACGCTGCTTGTCAGGACGCCGTTGGGTCACCTGCTGTCATTGAATCATCTTTAGCTCATATACTTCAGGTTTCTTCACACCTTCGCTCAAATCAGTTGCAGTTCAGGAATCCTTTTTTGGCTCAGTTTTTGCACCATGATATTATGAGTCCATTACATACTATTGTGAGCTATTTCGGCCTCTTGAATGAGTGTCCTGATAATCCAAGTCTTTATCTTCCTGTGGCTGCGTTATATCCTACCGTTCAGGATGCGGAGTGGTTTATGGCGTCTTTTGTGAGCAGTATGAAGTTTTGGGTTGACCCTTCTCTGGTGGCTCCATCGCCTATTCCTTTGGAGCCACTTATTCAGCATTCTATTTTTTGCGTGACCGGACGTGACAGGGCAATGCCTATTGTTCACCTTCCTCGTGATTTTACGGTAAAAATGCATGAGGGCATTTTAGGCGTGCTTCTTGTAAATATTTTTAAGAATGCCTTGGGCAGGGGAGGGGCGAGTGAAGTTGATGTGAAATCTGAGCAGATTAGTGACGGTCATATACGTTTATGTATCTCCGATAATGGTAGAGGTATTCCTGATGAGCTTGCTTCCAGAGTGTTTGAGCTTGGAGTTTCGGGAGCGGGAAGTACGGGAATCGGATTGGGGGCTGCGAGAGAGCGGCTGGCTCCGAGTGGGGCGACCATTGAGTGCGTACCGCATGGAGGTTTGCCTGGTAGGGAAAATCCGAGTCAATTTGGGGCAAAATTTGTTATTGATATGTATCAAGCAGGGCTATAGACATTTAGCTTTGTATGTGTTATAATGGCCTGTTGAGATAATAGATTAAAACAAACACAAACATTGCATGCCTAAGGCTTTTTCAAAGAAATATACCGCTGTTGTCCTAGGACTTCTCTCTCTGAAGTTGACACTTATAGTCTCTACTATGCCTATGGGGGGATTCTTTGCTTCGACATTTCAGTTGAGCGATGTATTTACGAGCGTGATTACGAGTGAAAAAATAGTAGCATTAACGAATCATGCACGAGAGATTGATAAGGTTAAACCATTGAAGATTTCTTCTAAGCTTGAGACTGCAGCGCAGAAAAAAGCGGAAGATATGTTGGCGGATCAATATTTTTCACATACCACTCCTGACGGGAAGACTCCATGGAGCTTCATGAACTCTCAGAAATATTACTATCTCTATGCCGGTGAGAATTTGGCTATGCAATATGATTCGGCGGAGCGCGTCGTCGAGAGTTGGATTGCGAGCGCGGCACATAGAGATAACCTTTTGAGTAGGAGATTTACGGAGATTGGTGTTGGTACGGCCCATGGCCTATATCAGGGGGCTCAGACTACGTTTGTTGTTCAAATGTTTGGAAGACCTTATGTGAACCCGGTTCAAGGCATGTCTCTTGCGAAGCAGGGTCGCGCAGCTTCTATTTCTGATTCTGAGGGTGGATTTACCGATGATTATGGCACGGCCGGCAATAGCGCATCACCGATGGATGGTCTTACGCTTGTGGCTACCATTTATTTCTATGCAGTACTTCTTCTTTTGGCGCACATTACTTTCCGATACTTCTGGTTGCAGCATTACAAAGATCGCCGCTTGACGTTTTATACTATTGGAACGTTTGTCGTTTTGATCTCAACGATTACGCTCTTTTAGATTTATATCTTTTGCATCCAGGTATTGAATCTAGGATCCGGGTGTTGACCTCTCATAATTCTTTTCATATCGTCGGAAAGGCGTTGACCTATTGTTCCCATCACTTTTTTATCTTCTTGATTAAATATTGTCCGCATGAGCATTTTTGAATTGCCATTTCCGTCTTTTTCTCCTGTGTCCCAATCGACTTTGTTCACACCACGAACGCTCATAGCTGTCCCGGTGGCGAGAATCTCATCAGCATCTTTCATATCTTCTACCTGAACATCCTTCCATATCACGTTGTATCCATATGACTCGGCGAGTTCCGCTACGGATTTGCAGGTAATCCCAGGTAAGAGATCGCTATGATTCTTCGGATCCGGAATGAGCATGGTTGGTTGTTTTCCGTCTTTCCCATACTTCACTACGATATAATTGCAACCGGAGCCTTCTTGGAGTCGGCGACCTTCTACGGTTTGATCTGTATCCACACTGAAGAGGCTTTCATCGTATCCATTCATCAAATATGGCTGAAGGTCATCCATTGGACCTTGGTAGCTCCCCGAGTACTTATTCGCGGCAAATACAGGATTCACAGGACGTGGACCGCGAAGTACTATTTTAAGCATGTCTTTGTCCTTGTATGGACCTGCGGCGGTACCGATAGCTCCCATCATTTTGTTCCGTGGTTTTCCCGGTTTTGCGATTTTTGGACCGAGGTGCGTTGGTGCGGCGAAAATTCTAAAGTAATGCCGATTGCCGATACCCTTTTTGCCGGTGTCCGGATCGTCAAGATTGAGACAGGCGCTTGGAACCCATCGCTTGTCAGCGGTTAGTTGCGTTTTTGCCATGGCATAGAGCATGTCCTCATTCACATGTGGAAATTGTGTTTTGTTCGCATCTCTTACCGCACGTTTGATATGCTCGTCGAGTCGGAATGCGTATATCTCGCCATCAATTTCGTAGGCAATAATTCCCGTGAAAAATCCATTGATATAATGATTTCTGGCATCGTATGGGTGCATGCCAATCATACCAAATGGTATCGTTTGAACGGTCCATTGTTTCTGAGCCGGATCGTAGAATGCCAATGTTTGATTATCAGATGCGATGCCCTCGAAGTCGATTTCTTGTTGATTGAGTGCCTGTGGTTTGATTGCAAATTTTGCATCATCTTCGCGAGTTCCCGGCTTGAGTGTTTCAAGGGTGATTTCATTACCTAGATTGCCATTATTGAGGGCGTTGAAGACTGATACGCGAGTGTAATTCGTTGGATTTGGCACAGGAGGTGCATATTGCTCTGTCGTATCGAGATGAGCTCTTCCGAAACGATCGTTCGTATCTTTGTGTTCCGTGATGATGGTTGAGTATGCCTGGCGGCCTCGTACTGACGGTCGAAATCTACGCATAAGTTCATTTCCATCCGTGCCTCGCGCGAGCACGCCGGCTACTTGGTTGGCAGAGTCATTAAGTTCATTATTGATTCGTTGATACATTTTCCCATCTTTGTTCCCTGCCTTACGAAGCTCAGGAATCCATTCGTTATGGATGTTTTTATAGCAGTATACGGCTCCTCTATCTCTTTGTGAGCTTTGGTGATCTAGACGATCTTTAAAATCGAGGCTAATGGCGCTCTCCGATATCCATGCTCTCTCGATACGATGCGTGTTACTCTTGGCGAACAGCCGTGCGTTGGGTGTCGCCGGTGTGTTTATCTCTGCATTTTTCAACTGGAGTGCGTTTGGTCGTGATCCGTCTGCCATATAT
>CAYHGS010000026.1:0-4906 GCA_964356305.1 uncultured Candidatus Peribacteria bacterium | reverse complement strand
TATCTCTGCATTTTTCAACTGGAGTGCGTTTGGTCGTGATCCGTCTGCCATATATGAAAATTGTTATAGTACTTTGCGTCAGTTGGGTTGTGATTTTACGACTTATTCTCTATATAAGTCAACTGATTGTGCGATGAAAAGACCCCAGTTTTCATAAAATTGGCACCTTGATTTTTCATCATATGAGTTTTTAATCACACTATCTTGAAATAATTGGCATTTTTAAAGCTAAAAGTTTTCCCGGGAAAAGAAGTGAGCCATACAATATAATATATTAAGTCAACAAACTTAATATTTATAATGGCTAATATAAGCCATTATTTCGGTTCTTGGAAAACTGGGGACTTTTTAGATTGTGCGATGTAGATTATCTTCCAGGCTGTTTCTTTGACTTTTTGGCAGCCTCATGGGATTATCATGCCCTAACGCCTTTTAGGTTTTATCCTATGAATGTAAGGTCACGATTCTCATTGGAGCGCGCCATTGTCAGTTTCCTTCTTATGGGGTTGATGCTGGTACCTGTAGCGGCGCAGGGTTTTCAGGGTAGCCCATCTATTGCCGAGGAGATTATTAGCGAACCTCATGTTGACGGGGAGGTTTTAGTGAAGTTTAAAGAGAAGAAAATTGATATGGATCAAGTGAGCGGTAGGGCTTCGTTGAATTCTTTTGTATATGCGAAAGGTTTAAAAAAAGAAGACACGATTGTTCCGCAAAATGTTACGCTTCTTTCCTCAAAATCCAATGAGTCTACTGAGCAGTTGATCGATCGATTGCAGAATGATTCGAGGGTCGAGTATGTGGTGCCGAATTATTTGAGAAAAGTTTTTGATACCACTCCATCTCAGTACCTTCCCAATGATTCATTTTTTGCTGATCAGTGGGGTTTGGATAGCACTTCGGATAAGGATATTGATGCCCCGGAGGCGTGGAATATTTTTAAAGGAAGTTCGAGCGTGATTGTGGGCATTTTGGATACGGGAGCCGATTTGACGCATCCTGATCTGGTTCCTAATTTGTGGAATGGATCGATAGAGGTAGGTGGATGTAAAGATGATAATGGAGTTGTCATCGAGGCGGGTTGTCCAAATCATGGATGGAATTACGTAACGGATATTGATCCTATTAATGACAATAATCCGACAGATGATCATGGGCACGGTACGCACGTTTCCAGTATTATTGGCGCGAAGGGGGATGATGGGATTGGTATTTCCGGCGTGAATATGAATGTTACGTTGATGCCGATTAAGGTTGCCGATAAAGATGGATTTTTAAGTTCTGTAGATTGGATTAAAGGGCTTAATTTTGCAAAACAAAATGGAGTAAAAATTGTGAATGCGAGTTTTGGAGGTTTTGAATATTCGCCGGCTGAGTACGAGGCTATTAAGCAATTTCCCGGATTATTTATAGCAGCATCGGGAAATAGCGGCTCTGATAACGATAATATCGCTACGCCGAACTATCCTTCGAATTATGATTTGAGTACTATTATTGCGGTGGCTGCGACGGATGCATCCGATGCATTGGCCGATTTTTCTAACTATGGCGTGACGAGTGTGGATATTGGAGCTCCCGGTGTGAATATTCTTGGAGCGATTCCGGGGAGCGATTATATGGAGTCGAGTGGTACCTCTATGGCTGCTCCGCATGTGGCTGGTTTGGCGGCGCTGATTTGGGGCTACGATACTGCCTTAACCGCGACTCAAGTTCGTGATGATATTTTGGCAACAGGGGATATTGACCCTCAATTATCCGGAAAAGTTTCTACCGGTATGCGAATAAATGCTTATAATGCGCTGAAAGGACTAACGACCGTACCGACTATCGTGAGTGCTGTAGTGGGGGATGACGATGTAAGTGGCAATGGGAAATTATCTGTTAATTTTACGTTGAAGGATGTAATTGGGGGACTGCCGGTAACGTTGAAACAGTTTGCATATAGTGTGGATGGGGGAGTGACGTATATTGCTCCGACGAGCGGGGATATTTCTGCGGCGTTGAGCGTGAGCCCGACGAATCTTGTGGACGTGGTAGAGGCTTCGTGGAGCGCAAATTCGTATGTTACCTCGGCAGTAACTTCCTTGATCCCTCCCGCCGAGTATTCTTTTTTTGTTGATTTGAATAACGCTGATTTGGCCTCGTTGACTACACCTGTTCAGCCAGATGTTCGCGTTCGATTCTTGGCAAATAATGGTGTAATTGATAGCGATATTATTACGTCTAACGATGTCATTCCCTCCGTGGCTACATTGACGGAAGCGCCTAGTTCCGTTGGATTTACCAAGGAAAAAACGGCTGCTATTACGGTAGCAGGCGATGGAGTAGTGAGTTATGCTTACAGACTTGATAGTGCGGTTTTGACTGATTATACGAGTGTTAATAAGACTCTTGAACTCTCTGATTTGGCTGATGGGACTCACGTTCTTTCTGTGTATGGAAAAGACGTAAATGACAATGTGCAGCGTAGTCCAACGGTGGCGACATGGAGCGTGGATGCCACTGCGCCAATTGGAACGATTGCGGTGACGACGGTGAGCCCGATGAAGACGAAGACGCCAGAGCTGGCTCTCACGGTGAGCGATGCGGGGGTTGGTGTTACGGGCGCGAAGGTGCAACTTTCTTGTAACGGTATTCATTTTTCTGATCCGATAGATTTTGCGGAAACGATTACTACATTTGATGTTCAATCAGGAAGTAATGCTTGTGGTCATTCCGATGGCGATATTAATGTTTTTGCGCAATTTCAGGATTCGTTGGGAAATATTGGGCCGGTTGTGAAGACGGAATTGTTCACGGTATTCGCCGGACCGGTTGTGGCACAAATTTTGACGAAGCCGTCTGCGATTTCTGCCCCTGCAGTCGCGTTTACTATTGGTGGTACATTTGTGACAGCCTATAAATATCGACTGGATGCGGTAAATGGAACGGAGGATTTCTCTCCTGAAACGCCGGTGAGTGCGCCACTTGTGTTGAGTGGGGCGAGTGCGCTGAGTAATGGAGCTCACAAAATTGAATTCATGGCGAAAGATGATGTTGGAAATTTTCAATCTGCCGAGACTGCAACCGTATATTCGTGGACGGTAGACGCTACTCCACCAGTATTTAGTTTGAGCGGTACGCCTGCCAGCGGAACGACCTCAACGTCTGCTACGATTACGGTCGTAGGAAATGACGTAGTCGCTTATAAGTTTGCAGTAGATACCGGTGCACTTGGCTCTGAGACCATTGTTACTACTCCTATATCCTTGAGCTCACTTGCCGTCGGAACACATACGGTTAAAGTAATTACTCGAGATTCTTTCGGAAATTACACTCCTGAGTCGAGTGCCATTACTACCACATGGACTATTGCTGAGCCACCACCACCTCCACCACCTACACCTCCTCCCGCACCCGCACCTGCGCAATCATCTGCACCCGCACCTGTTTTTTCAGCCCCCACTGTTGTTTTCGCCACGCCTGTTCCGGTAACGGTAGTTACTCCGGTATCTTTACCGAAACCCGGCATCGTTCTTGGTGCTTCTACGGTGAACCTCGTAAATGGTATGGTGCTGCAACTCGAGGGACGTGGCCTGTATTACGTCATAGAAAACGGCAAGAGACGTCCGATTCCTTATTCAACATACCGTAAAAAATATTTCAAAACCTCGCGTGCTATAAAACTTTCATCGGCTCTTCTCAAAAAAATTCCGCAGTATAGAGGTGGAAAATAGTATCAGACAAAGCTGAATTATATCTCAAAGCTATTGACATATGCCTAATAAGGCTTTAGAATAGCCTTCTTGTATATTTTTTATTTTTCTATGAATTCATTGGGCAACTCATCTTCTTTCAACAAGGATAATTATCACAGGAGAGATCTTTTTCCGCGCGGTGGTGAGAAATATACTTTGGCGGATATGATTACGATGTTGAGTGTTGATTCCTATGTTCGTGAGCTTATTCCTACGTTCAACGAGACAGAGATGGAGAATCATCTCATGTCGATTCGTGACGGCGAAGAGTTTAGGATATTTGGAAATGATGGAGAGACGAGATTTGTATGTGAAAAGAGAAAGGAGATGTATGAAATTAAAATGGCACTTGCTGTTAATTTTGCAGTTAATAATCGATTAATTTGTAGTCATCCGGATCTTGTTACTACGCAGTTTGGTGAACAGTATGGAAGAGTGTTCATGGGACTTGGAGGCAATTCGGTTCCCGGTCGTCCAGTACGATAGAAGTATTAACCTTATGATATGAAATTTTCTCAATTATCCCTTCTTACGGCCCTTACGGTGGCATGTAGCGCACCGACAGTTCGCCCTCAGACTTCAGTCGAAGATCAGGCTGATCGGATAAGTCGTCTCCATGTATGGGGTCAAGATCAGGCGCGTGATGATGCAATGCTTGAGTATTTCAGGTCGAAGATTACGCGAGAAGCGATCCTGGCAGTTATTCGCTGCAATGAGAAGAGAATTGAGGAGAATCAAAAGCGAATTGAGGAGCATGAAGAAACGATAAAAGCTAATGAGGTGCAGAGTGAGAGGATTCTTGCTCAGATTGAGAAAAGTCATGAGCGGATGAGACGTTTAGAATGTCTGATTGATGCCCTTGAGCCTTATGAAAATGATGATACGATTACGGATGAACAATATAAAGAAATTTGCGAGCGTGAAAAAAATCGATGCCGGGTCGTTGAAGATAATGTCTGTGATATATCTTCCGATGTTCCTGGGTCTGATGAAAACGTCGAAAAAGATGTACCTGTGGAGGTGAACGTGTATCAAAAAGATGATGTCAGACCGCCTGTTACCCCCGTGAATTGCTCTCAGCGTTTCGATGAGACACGTGATAGCCTGCTTGATCGATATCGCTTTCCTTCCGATATCAAAAAGAATTTGCAGGATTCGGTTCGACTCCCGAT
>CAYHGS010000025.1:0-19509 GCA_964356305.1 uncultured Candidatus Peribacteria bacterium | reverse complement strand
GATGAATAAATAAAAACAAACGGGAGAATTAAATCCTGATCGTCCATGAGGCCGACCGTTGTGCAGGACTAATTCCTTAACCGTTTTGTACGCACATTATAGCAAATTAACCGCAGAAGATAAACATAAATACCATATTCCCGCGTGACAATGGCAAACAATAATGATGGAGTATATTTGCGTCACATCTCGACCACAAGCTACAAAATATTTGTCCCATTCCGAAAGAATAGGGTAGACTCCAGATGACATTATATTTACATCTACATCCTATGTTCTCCGCTCATAAGACCGACCAAGCTCTTACAGATACATTTAAAGTTTCCATTATCGGTTGTGGAAATGTGGGTGCGACGATTGGCTATGCGCTGCTTCTGGATGGGGTCATTACTGATCTCGCTCTCATTGATACCAACAAGGAAAAAGCCGAGGGCATTATTCTCGATCTCGGCCACTCTCTCCCGTTTACATCGTATATCAAACTCTCTGGAGGTGATGATTATGCGCTTTGCGCTGACTCGGATGTTGTTATTATAACTGCCGGGAAAAAGCAGGCTGATGGCGAGTCTCGTCTGGATTTGATCCAGGCCAACCGCGCTATTTTTGAAGATATGATTCCAAAAATTGCCGCTGCGGCACCAAATTCACTGCTCATGGTCGTGACGAATCCCGTCGATGTGCTCACCTATGAGGCTCTGCGGATTTCTGGATTTCCTGAGAATCGCGTATTTGGAACGGGCACGACGCTCGATACCTCGCGTCTCAGATTTAATATTTCTGAAAAAATCCACATCCATCCACAAAATATTGAAGCCTATATTCTCGGTGAACATGGAGATAGTTCCTTCCCGGTGTATGGCTCCGCAAATGTCTCCGGCAAGCCACTTCTAGAATTTCCTGAATTTACCAAAGAAGCTGCTAACCAGTGCTATGACGATACAAAAAATGCCGCCTATCGCATCATCCACGACGTCGGCTACACCTGCTACTCCATCGCCACCGTCGCTCGCGAACTCGTACGAAATATCTTCAACGACTCGCGCAAAGTATTCCCTCTCTCTGTAAAACTCCACGACTACTACGGCGTTTCCGATGTTGCCCTCAGCGTTCCGTGTGTATTGGGTCGCAATGGTATCGAAAAAATAATTACTGTTCCGTTGAACGAGACCGAACAGGGGCAGCTGAAAAAGAGTGCGGAAATACTTTCGGAATTGCTTCGCTAATATTTTTCCTCGACTGCATCTCGGTATATATCTATACTTCTCTCGTTTCACTCCTCACCCTCACTATATGAAAACATTCAAAAAAGGTTTCACTCTCATCGAACTCCTGATCGTCATTGTGATCATCGGTATTTTGGCTGTAGGATTTGCTCCAACACTTTTGAACGCGCCGAAGAAGGCTCGTGATGGCATCAGAAAAGGAAATATAGCGAGCATTAAGGATGCGATTGAGGGATATGCGCTGGAAAATAATTCACAATATCCTGGACCCGATATGAGTAGTGGATGCGTTACTGCTAAAATTGGTCCCACTGGACCAAATGGTGATATTTCTAAATACTTTCAGGGTAGTGTAATCCCAAAAGATCCATCTAGCACAACCGTTTGGCCTGCAAATTGTTTTTCTCCTGAATATATATATGCCAAATTTGATGGTAGTGGTTGCTACGTACTTGGTGCCAAGCTGGAAGTTGCCGATGCGGGTAATAGCGATAAATCCTTACCTGGGTTTGATTTTTGCGCCGGCTCAGCACCCACCACAGGAGCTGGGTCAAAAAATTATTTTTATGATGTTGTGAAATATAAGTAGCATTTTCTTGCTAAATTTTCTCAACATATTCTGATTCGGTTTCCAAAGCCAGTTTAGCTTGTAAAAAAGGAGTTATTTTTGTACACTTGAGATACTTATTTTTCTCACATATTTACGTATGAAAAAGCTTCTCCAAAGGCGGCAGGGATTCACGCTCATTGAGCTCCTGATCGTTATCGTTATCATCGGTATTTTGGCTGTAGGATTCGCTCCAACACTTTTGAACGCGCCAAAGAAGGCTCGTGACGGTGTCAGAAAAGGACAAATTGCAAGTATTCAACAGGCTGTCGAGGCATATGCGTTGGATAATACTGCTGGATATCTCGCAGATGAAAATGGATGTCTTAATTCAAAATACAATATTAATTTCCAGGGTAAAGTTCTTCCTGTCGATCCAGTACCCGCCCAATCTAATGGAGCCTGTAAAACGCCTGGTGCGTTTGGGTACGGTAAGAATGATAAATGCTACTGGCTTGCAGCAAATATGGAAATTCCTGAAAATAATAATGGTGGCACTGTAGGGGCTGATTGTAAAATTACACCAGCTACTCCTAATACCATCTACTACGCCGTCACGATGACGAATTAATTTTTGCACCGTTTCGTAGGGCGGTATGCGTGTGTCGTGTGCCGCCCGAGTTGTTCTTTCAGAAGTTTCACTCCGTACTTTTCATGCCTCATTTCTCGCTCAAGCACAGCATTGTTGCCGTCGTCTTGGCTGCCTTTATGGCGGTGAATGTGGTGCAGGTTCCGGTGGTGTTTGCGGAGGCTATTTCGACGTATGGGGTGGATGAGAAGGGTAGTGATTTTGGGCTTATGGGAGCCAACGTGAAGGATGCGCATGATGTAGTGGCGATCGTAGTGAGCGAGGATGCGTGGAATGATTCGAAGAATTATGTCGGGTTGTCTGAAAAGTATGATGATGTCGATAATGATGAATTACAGGATAGAGTGAAGCGGTATGCGGAGGATGTGCAAAAGGCGCTGCCGAAGACAAATACAATAATTATTCCGGTGTCGGGTGCAGCGGAGAGTGTCTTGAAGGTGCAGCAGGTGTTGGAAAAATTATATTTAGGAGGGCAAAAAGTTAATGGCAATGCGACGCAGTTGAGTGGCGTGGTGCTGGTTGGAAATGTGCCATTGCCAGTTGTTACGAAAGGATCGCAATCGTTTATAAGTGTTTTGCCGTATACGGATTTCGTAGAGCCGAGTTATGTTTTTGATGCGAAGTTGCAACAATTCGTGAGGAGCGCATCGTCGCCTGCGGCTCCCAAAGCGGAGATTTGGCATGGAGTGATTCATGCGCCCGTGAAGGGTTTGCAGGGAATGGGTATGTTAGCGGAGTATTTTGATAAAAATCATTTGTACCATATTGGGAACAAGGATTTCTCTGAGTTTGGTAAAAAAATTCTTTATGACGATTTAATAGCAGAGTCGAAGAATATGAATCGTGCGAGCTTTCCGAGATACCAGCAGCTTTTGAAAGAGATGGAGGATATTGTGTATAGTCGATTCAGCTCGAAGTGGCTTGCTGCTTTGCAAAAACAGTTTGATGTGCAGGGCGGAGCCGAGGCGCCCCCTCCTACTGACATCCCTGACATTCAAACGGTGCAGCCGATTCAGAGTTATCATTTGAGTTATCCTGAACTTTTTGGGACGTTGCTGGGTTCGATTACGGATTTTGCGACGGGTAGTGGTAGGTGGAGTGAGGATGATGTCGAGAGTATGCCATCGCTGATCGCAAAGAAGGATGCCTACATGATGCAGACTATTCGAGAGACCAATGATGCCATTGAGGCAAAAATTGATGCCGAGCTCGAGGCCGTCCAGAAGCCACTTCCGCTCTACCGTGATACGACGATTGAGGGCGTGGTACGATATCAGAATCCGGGGAAAATAGGCTTGTTGAAAAGTATCGCCTCTACTTTGTCGGGTAACATTACTTCGAGTGATTATTTGATTGGAGGTGGAAAATTTGTTTTTACGAATAATTCTGTTATCGCGGGGATACAGTATGTGAACGGAGTTGCTTCCGGGGATATCGCGCGGGCGCAGCAGTGTTCGGTGTATGGGGGAAGTATATCCGGCGCGATGGTCAGATTTATCCGCTCGCTGAATCCCCTTACAATAAATGTGAGTGGGGCTACGGGTGCTGCCGGCGAATCTGATAATGCGAAGAATCCAGGACTGCTGCCAACACTCGGGGTAACGACTAGGATACTAAGTTCGAGTGAGGCTGGAAAGTTGAGTGGCGGAAATGTTTTGCATGGTGCGGTTGTCGAGGCGGATAAGGATTTGGGATTTCCGGCGAAGTTTGCGGCAGTTGGATTCCATGAAGGAGATATTTTGTTGGATTTTGATGGTGCTACTATTGATGAAGAACATCCGATTCCCTCACTTCTTCAAACGAGAAGTGTCGGTCAGACCGCGCTTGTTGGTATGTATCGTGGCGGAAAAACTTTGAATATTACAACGACAATACTCGATGCTAATTCCGATGCGCTGGTAGCGGGATGTTATGGCATTAATTTTACCAATGAACAAAATGTGATTGCCGGGAAGGAGAAGCGCCGATGCTTTCCGTTGGCAAGTACCTACCCTATTGCCGATCACGCGGGAACAGTTCGTGTGGACAGTATCGCTGGACTGAGCGATATGGATCGTGGCTTGAGCTGCACATCATTCCATGGACAGAAACAGTTTAATACGTTTTTGGATGAGGTGAGAAAATATCTGGGTGACTCGAGAAGCAAGGGCTCGTCGGGACTTACCATTCCTCAGTTGCCAACGCAGGAGCCATCCAAGATATTATTGCTTGAAAAGAAATTTGTATTGGGAGCGCCGCAAGATTTTTCTTTCCAGCAGTTTTTGGATCTGCAGGGTATCATGAATACACAGGACGATAATGGGGATTATTCCGATACTAATGCGAATGGGAAGATCGATCAGATTGCGTGGATTGATTATAACGGAAATGGAAAGCTGGATTTGTGGGTTAATCCGGGGGTTCTTGCGGGCGGGTCGGTGAATGTTGTAAGTTTGCCGGGTGAAGATGATCCTTTGTCGGTTTTATTCGGAAAGCTACCTTTATCGCTGAGCGTAGAGGAATATAAGGTGAAGTTTCCGCAGTTTTTCCAGGGATCAAAATATGTGGGACCTTATACGGGAGAGTTTGTGGGTGGAGATTTTGGTGTGGATGATCCATCGGAAATTGGATTTGGATATAAACCACTTGGAACAAGTGAGACAGAGCGTTGGGGCAATATTCAGAAAAAATATCTGGAGGTGGAAGTGCCCGTCGTATATTCCACTCCTCGCAGAGCTCCGACGCAACAAGAATATCGCGCGCATTTACAGGCGATGCAAAAAAATCATCCAAGTTTGAAATTGGATGTCCTAAATTTATTGTATGGAGGAAGTAGCTGTATCGCTTCCGGCACGGGATGTGAAGATGAGCTCCTGCAGGTCGATGGCTTGCGCAAGAGCACTTCTGATATATGGATGCGATTCTCTTCCTTGAAAGAAAAAGATATTTCCAGTGTGGGATATCATAAGGAACCTACTGCCGCGACGCTCGGCGCGCAATTCAAAGGCGTTCTCTCGTCGGCTCTTCCTATCGACAAACCGCGGCATGCAACTTTTCTGGATAAGAGCGGTTCCGAGAAGACTTTTATCTATCCAAATGTTTTCTCTGTATCAACCTATGATGAGCTGGTGAAAAAACTTGGGGAGAGTGAAAAAAGTTTGACTGAATATGGGGATGCAAAAAGTAATGGGCTCCTGACTGCGATGTTCACTCCGGATGAGGCGAAAAAAATTCAATCGCTCCTGGAGTGGAGGGATTTGAGTTTGGATCAGAAGCATGCGCGTATCATGTTGGAATATCTCAATCCATCTATTGACGGATACATCGATGACTCGCCGCTCGGCTACGAGGCGATGTATTTCGTGGCTAACGGAAAGCCAACCTCCTATGCTACTGACTTCTCGGGAGAGGGTCTCATTACAGAGGATGATCCTGAATATATGGCTATTGTGAGCGGCGACAGCGTTAAGGGTCAGGGAAATATCGTGGCCTCGGCGGCAAATGGTGTTTCTATTGATACAAGCGCGAGTGGTGGCAGTACTCCCGCGGCTGGTGCGGCTGGTGCGCCTGAATCAACTCCGGCCGGTACAAAATCTTACACCTCATCCTCACCTACTGATTCTTCGAATCCCGATGTTGTTGATATAGACAAGTGGTTTCCTGCCATAGAAAAATGGCTCGATGATGTTAAAAATTCCTTCAAGCCGTTAGGATTAAGCCTTACGCATGTCGGTGGCTATGACTCTCTCGTGGCTCCCGGAACCCCTCTTCAAACTTTAAAAATTTCTCTTCCAAAGGCAGATCTGGTTATCGGTGGAGATAGTATTGCTGTTGATGTTATTGGATTTGATGCCAAGGGTTCACTTGCAACGAATGATCACACCTCGCTCGTTCGGTTGGATGTCGCGGGATTGGATTCAAGCCTAGAGAGCGCAAAAGTTATTCCTGATGCGAGCGATATGCCGGATGGTGGTATCTATTTGTCTCAAGGTCACGCGAGTTTCCAGATTGTGCCCGGGAAAAAAGCGCAGACTATTGTTGTGAGGGCGCGAGCCGCTGTGTCGGGCGCGAGCGTAGCGAGCGATAGTGTAACACTTCATATTACCGAGGCGAGCGATACCAATGTCAGCACAGTGAACGATGCGTTACTGGGCATCCCGCACTCTGTCACGTTGAGCTCCGAAAATGCTATGCTCATCGCTCCCGCCGTACTTCCCGCTCTACCACAGACCGTCTCCATTTCGCTTTCTGATATTGCAGGACATCCGGTTGAGGGACAACTTGCCTCATATGATATTATTGTTAGCGGTCCTGTCTCTGTTTCCGAAGTGAATGATTTGGATTCGAATCGCGAGGGGTACCAGGTTCAGAGCATGGGTCAGCCGATAAAAATACTACTCACGCCAACGGCCCAGTCCGGTCAGGTCATTATTTCCGCATCAAGCCTGGGGGATGATGGATCACCGATGAATACTACCCTCGCCCTCCCAATCCGTAGTGACCTCCATCTCACTGTATCGAGTAATGTTCCTCAGCTAAAAGCCGATGATGGCACTTCTGTCGCCGTCATTACCGCAACAATTCGTGATGCAGGGGAAGCAATAGTTTCAACTTTTTCAGGACCTGTTCATTTTTCTGTTGATGATGATCGTCTTGGGGCATTCTCTTCAAAAACACCTCTCTATTTTTCTCATGGTCAGGCTGTCGTCACTCTCCAGTCTCGCACTCGCAGTGGAAACGTGAACGTACTCGTAGATGGCTCCGGGCTTCCTTCCGCAAAAATTTCTCTTGAGATTCTTCCATTACAGGCCGCAGGCATTCAGATTATCAATGGAGCAAAAACGCTTGCTCTTGCGGCTGGAGCCAATATTGTTGTTAACATCGTGGATCGGTATGGCAATCTTGCTACTGAAAATTCCCTTCCCTTGCAAGTTCGCCTCACCTCAAAAACGGAAAAATATGGCAGTCTTAGATTTGCAAACGGTACGTCCTCAAAGACCCTTATCGCCTATGCTCAACATGGGGCTGGAGTTTTTACTGTTCAAGCAAGTGATGTTTCCGGGTCTATTCATATAGTCATATCCTCGCCGGGACTAAGTGGCGCTGCTCATGAAATCACCACCAGCGGCGTGAGCGGTAATGGTATTATTTCCTCACTGAATCCCAGCGTTTTGTATGCCTCTGTTCTCGGTGGACCTTTTGGAAAAGTTTCCGAACAAAATTATCTTGCCGGTTCTATGCTGTTTAGTGGGAAAATGGAGGCCGCTGCCGCGCTCTCGGCTGATTCAAAACCTCTCCATAATCTTATCAGTATTGGAGCCTATGGTGGCGTAACGGTATTTGATTCCGCTGCTTCCGTACGCGTTCTCGCCTCTGGAGATGGCGATCCGCTGCGCATGTCTCTCACTACCAATGTTGGTAAAGATACCGTTGGTGAACTGATTATTAAGCGTGACGGGAAGGCCTCTGATTATGTCAGTATGACACCAACGGAGGGCGACACTTATTCCTTCGCCGCGACCGGTCCTTCCAATTTCAATGGCGTTATTCGTGATGCCGGAAAAGATCTTCTCCGTATCTTTGGCAGCGGCGGTGTACAAATTCTCGATCCGAAAATTACCGTAACGCTATCTGCCGCCTCTTCTCTGTCTTCCGGTAAGTTTATCTCGCTGGATGTGAGCAGCGACTCGAGCGTCATCGCTACTATTCGTATCCCGTTTGATGCCGTAAACTCTCTCTCTCTTCTCAATGCTCCACCTGCGTCGTATCAGCAACTACCAATCGGCGTGTGGCTCGTGAACCAAATCCATAGCGGAGATTATATTTTTGAGCCATCTTATACCGGATTTTCCTCGGAAGAACCGATGGGATACAGGCTTGTCAGTACGCTTTCTACTGATATTACGGCGAGTGATTCTATTGGGTCCTCTTCTCTTTCGCTTGAAGATGCTTCCTCTACGGGTGGTATCGGTTTTGCCGGAGATAATAAGCATATGCTTCTCTTGGCTGCCGGCAATACGGTCGGAGAATCACATAAGTCCTATCCTTCCGAGATTGGCGTTGTTTTGGGTGACCCTACCGTCAGACTTCCCGGAGCAAACGCACCTTCGGCCATGGGCTTCCCTCTGGATCTTGGAAAAAATATTGGATCGGTCACGCAGGGAGCAAAAGTGCTTCTCCCTCTCGATGTTAATAATGATGGGAAGAAAGATTTACTTGTTGGTAATGAGGATGGAGGAGTTCGCTATTTTCAATATACGGGTGGCTCAGAGACGTTCCGTGATCGCGGCGAGCTGCTGCGCGTAAAGCATGGTATCTATGATGCGGGGGTTGCCGATATTGATGGTGATGGCGATGAAGATATCGTTGTCGCAACAAAAGAATCGTGTACAACAAAAGAAACGTGCGTTGATATTTATCGCAATACTAAAGGATCATTTACTCGGGAGAATCTCGGGCTTGCAATCGAGCCGGATCGACGCGTTGCCGTAATGCGACTTGTGGATTTAAATGCCGACGGTGTACCTGATCTTCTCGTTTCGCTTACAAATGGAGAGATTCGAGCGTTTTACAATGATGGCAAAGGCATCTTCGAACATTTCGGTCAGCTTATCGGCTCCTTCAATGTCTCACCGGGCCAGAGGGTTCTCCTCTCGGCCGGCACCAATATCGCGCAGTCAATTAATGCTCCTAGTGATATAACGCTTGCCTCAGATTCCCATGATAATTTTGCGGATATATTTGCTCAACCCGAGGGAAGTGCCAATGCTATGTTGGTTTATTTTGTCGCCAATGGTGCTTCATCCCTCAAGGGTTCCCATGTGATGTATCGAAAAATTGAGGTACCTGCCGGCATCTCGACATCAGATGCCATGGATAAACTGAAAGAGGATCTCTCCGCCACATTATCCCCAAAGGATGCTACGGGAGCCAAGGCTCAACTTGCCGCAGCTGGTCAGGGTATGAGTCTCCTCATGAATGAGAATAACAAAGATGCTAATCATGATGGCGTCCCTGACTATATCGATGGCTCTTCGGGGGGCGATACGAGCCTTACCGTGGATGGTGCTGTTATGAACTCGGTGAAATTAACTATCAAGAAATTACGATGCGCCGAAGGATGCCTACCGCTGCCTGTGAACTTCGCCTTCTTGGCGCCTGGTCCTATTAATGTTAATGGAAAGGCCGTCGGTGATGATCCTCTGGCAATTCCGGTTTTTGGCGCAGCGGGAGGATGCACTCCTTGGCCAATTTGGCCGCCATGTCCGTATCAAAATACCGCCCAGACGTTCCGCATCTATGTCTCACCAACACTCACCGGACAGGTTGGGTTTGGCATATGCTGGGGTGGATCATTCAAAAATGCAAAATGCGTCGCGTTTGCTCCAAATATATCCTTCATTCCCAAGGGTATGTGTAAGGCAATTTCCCAAAAAATGAATGCCGTCCTAAAGAATGTTTCGTCGTTTGGTTCTGGAGGAGGTGATGGCGGTAGCGGTTTCGCCTCGATGACTTCAGGAGGTGGCAAGCAATTCCCAAGTACCGATACTTCCAATACCCATACCAATAAAGAGCTCTTGCAGGGCTATGGCGTTGAAGCAAACGTCGCCAGCAATATCCGCATACCTGGATTTCCGTCGGCCTTTACCGACTGGATCGATCGACAGATTGAAGAAATTCTCGATAAACTTACCGACCTCCCTGATCTCTATCTGATGTATCCCGATCTCGGCTCCGCCGGAAGAGCTGTCATACCTCAAATGTCATCCGGAAAAATCGCGGGATATTCTACCTTCCTTGCGTGGCTCAATAGTGTTCCCTTGATTCAGATTGAACCGAAGCCCGTCTTGCTCATTCTTCCTTCCCTGACGAAGGGACAGATTTTGAAACTCGAGGCGAATCTTGGCTTGTGGCTTAATGATTTGACACTCGAGATGTTCCGCGTGAAGTCTCTCTTTGGATGTGAAAAACAGACAAAAGATAAACGATATATTAATATCTGCGAATTGATTGATGTTAAGGGAAATATTCTTTTCAAGAAAATTAATGATATTTTTAAAACACTCGATGCTTACAAGGAATTTCCAAAAAAACTTCTCCAGTACCGCAATATTGAGTCAAAATATATTAGTCAGATTATTAACTACCTCACTACCATCAGTCAGTTCCTCGGGGGATATATTCGTAGACAGGAAAAACGTCTCGGAGCGTGGGTTGATATGATCAAATCCGTGAAGAAGGCCCTAGGACAGTGGCAATACATCATCGATATCACGCAAAAGTATGCCGAAAATTGCGATAGCTGCAAAACGGAAAGAGGTTCACTTTTCCCGGTACTTCTCAATTCGTTTGTCAATATTCCGCCACCACCAATCATCCCGTTTCCGAAATGGCCTGATATTATCATGGATTTTTCTCGTGTTCAGACTGGCGTCAAGATTGTCTGGCCAGATCTCACCTTTGCTCCAAAACAGATTATTTTGCCAACGCTTCCTTCCATCAATCTCCCTATAAATATTGATCTCCTGGCAGAACTTGGCGGCCTGGACAAATTAAATTCGGTTACTATTTCTAAACTTACCATCGACCTCAGTGCCACATTTGATTCTTTTATTCCCGTATTACCCGCCCTCCCTGCCGTACCTTCTCTTCCTAATTTGCCGGACCTGCCTCCTCTTCCTGCATTCAAGCTTCCCGATATTCCACCTGCCCCGAGAATTCCCGGTCTGGACAAAATCAAAGGGGGAAGTCTAAGTAAGTCACTTGCGAGCATCAAAGATCTCCTCGAGATTGTATGTTTAGTCAAAAAAGGATACGTCATCGTGGATGAGGATAGCGTTAAGAGTAATCTCAAGACGATGATTGAGCAGCTCACTCAGCGTTCATTGACCCCGCCGCTTAGTATTGACCTCGGAGTAACTGTCTCCTATCCGCCAGTAAAATATAATGCCGTTGAGCAGATTATTCTTCGAGGAAAATTCAAATTTGAACTGGGAACTGATGTTATTTACAAGACGTTCAAGAGTTTTGCCGATAGCGTGAATAGCGAGACGACTGATCTCGTGAGAGGTGTGAATAGCCTGGGAGAGCAAGTTGGTAAGGGCGCTAAAAGTGCCGTTACGAATACGCAGAATACAGTAAAAGGTGCAATCAAAACCGGTACGACTGCCGTTGGTAATGAAATTAAGGCCGGCGTTACTGAGGCGAATAAACAGATACAGAATGCTAATAGTACTGTTAAAAATGCGAATACAGATGTTACTAATACAACAAAAGGTGCCGCAAAAGGTGCCGCAAAAGGTGCCGCAAAAGATGCTCAAAATAAGTTGGGTAGTTTCAATGGAGATGAAGGCCAAATTCATTTGGTGGCTGAACAAGAGTCGGTTGATATTGCTTCATTACCTCATGCAAATGTTTCTCATGAAACTGATGCTTCCGGTATTCTGAGCCGTCAATTGCAGCAGTATTTGGTTGATAGAAAGCTTGAGACGTCTGGATTGTCAGATGGATTCGTTGCGTCTTCGTTTTCGTCTCGTCCGTTACGTCAGTACACTGCCCAGGCGGGAGAAAGCGATACGGCTGTGCCTGCTAGTTCGAGGATGGTTGCGTTAGCGACGGGCTCAAGCGGAGGGACTGCAGATACGGGAACGGGAGCGGGAATAGCACCAGCTATCGCTGGTGCTATGAGTGATTATGCCGATAATGCTGCTCAGCCTGTTGGTATTTTTCTTTCAAATCCCGCGACGGGTAACGCGGAAAAACTTCTTTCCTATACGCGCGAAACAGGTCGTGATCCGGTGTTGAGTCAAACCGATGTTGATAATGATGGTGATACGGATGTTTTCTATAGCTTCGGTGGAGATATTTACTTCAAGGAAAATCAGACAAAACATACCGATGATTCCTTCAATAAAATTGATACGTCGAGTCCAGATGTCATGTCTTTGGATGATTTAATGCCGGTCGCAGGAAGTGTGAATGGAGTTTCTTTTGATGATTCACAGCATGACCTCATTTCTCTTTCATGGAACGGATCGTTGGGCGGTAATGGCGGCAAAAATGCACCAATTGGTTATGAGCTGGATTTGTGGAGCATGGAAAATGGCTTGCAGAAGCGTCAATATTTGTTACCGACAGCGACCGGCCAAATTCCCTATAATGCCGGTATTTTGACGGAGGAAATTTCTGATGGTGATTCGATATCGATTTCGCTATCGCTACCATATGGAAATATGTACTTCCAAATTGTGCCGCTTGGATTGAAGGGCGCAAAGGGTACTCCATCCACCGTTTCTTTGCTTGCGCCACAGATTTGCGGAGACTCAACGCCTCCCCTATCTTCACTTGAGGGCGGAGCAGGCGCAGAATCGGTTGATGGCACTACGGGGGACGATATCCGCAGTGTTGCTCTAGGAAAAACATTATCTATCAATCTATCCGGTATCGTCGATGTGAAGTCGCAGATTGTGAAATATTATGCTGATTCCGACCTCTCAAAGGACTCAAATGGTGATGGCAATACGGAAAATGATAATGATGTGAGTTCCACACTACCGTCGTTGACCTTCGGTCCTTATTTTAAAAATGGCGACGTGAAAGTGAAGGTGTTTGCGGAAAATGCCCATGGAGAAGTGAGTCAACAGACACTCGGTATTCGCGTCTATGTCCCAAATATTTTCTTGAAACATGCCTCCACTCAAGACGGCAGCGCCTATGGTTACATCAGTCCGGGTGAGGGTGATGTTCCTTTTTCTCTCGTTCGTGAAAGAGGGGGGAATGCTGAGATTATTGGAGATTACGTAACTGATTCCGTAGGCAACTTTTCTATAAACGGATTACAAACTGCAGGCAAAACAGTTATCCGCAATATCAAAAATGAGATTGTAGCCGAGTACGAAAGCGAAACGGGAAAGTTTCATATTTTAATGTCGGGATATTCGCTACGCGCTCGCGTTTCCGCTCCCGCTTACCTGGCAACCGTGGAAATTGTTGATCCACATGGAACGGTATTAGCCAGTTCATTTGCCGTGCCGGATGCCAATACTGACGTGACAAATGATCCGGCCTCTCTCTCGTATACCCCGACTACGGTAGGAGTAATGAAAGGTGTTCATATCGCTGATCGAAATGACAAGGATTCTATTATCCTCAAGAGTATTCCCGCTGATGATCCAGCCTATTTCGGTGGATCAGAAATTGTACGCAAAGATGCAAGCGGCGATACGAGATTAGCGCTTATTGATTCTAGCGCGCATATATTTATCACTGATGAGCGTGTGTCGATTCGACTAAGAGATGTGGCCGATATGCCATATGCATTTGAAATTTTGCTTTATTCCAATGTAATTGGTGAGATATTTATTGCGACGAAAACTCCTTCGAAACCTATCGTTTTGGATCCTACCGAATTTTCTATTCCTACAAGCACGTCCGTGGGCGCGCAAGTAGCTGCTATTCCTCTTACATCTCTCGCGCCTTCATCAAACTTTTCCGATATCGCCAAGGGAACCGAGCTTTATAATGCCGTATCGATACTGCGGGGTGATGGTATCATTGAGGGTTACCAAGAAAATGGACAACAGTTGTTTAAGCCGGATCAGGCGATCCTGCGCGCGGAATATGCCAAGATTGTGCTCAAGGCGCTGTGTATTGTTCCGCGCGCATCAGCCTACCAAGCCCCGTCGCCCTTCTCTGACATATCCTTCACTGAGCCACCATCATGGTTCTATCCTTTCGTAAAAGAATCATTCTTGCTCAATTTGATAACTGGGTATACCGGGGAACAGGACGCCTCCGGCGTTGCGCCATTCAAGCCTCTTGCCTATATTTCTCGCGCCGAGTCGGTAAAAATTCTCATCGAAGCGCTACGTATGCTGAACATTATTCGTCTTGATTCCGTAAACATAGGTCAGAATGAAGCATGGTACGCGCCATTTATGAAAGTCGGCCAAGATCTTACGCCATACGCCATTATGTCTGCTTCCGGCGCTTCCTCAAGCATAAAAACGAAAGAGTCATTTATCGTCACCCCTTCTGAATCTCAATCCCCAAACTATCGCATGACACGTGGAGATTTTGCCATCATGGCCGCTCGGGTTCTCAAAACCTACGACTGCTACAAAGATGTCCGTGACGCCACATTAAAAAAACTTCAGGAAGATACAGCGCTTCAACAAAAGGCAGCGAGAGACAGCGCGCAGAAGACTCTCGATGCCAAACGATCGGCGGCGTTCACTCAACTTCAAAAAACACTTTCTCAAAAAACTTCCAAGCTCTCGCCGGGCATATACATTTTTCTTCCTGTCTGCAACTCTTGCCCATGCGCGTCGGTGGTTGATAATACCGGCCAGCTCTTACCAGGAGACCGAATTTTTGCGATACTATCTACGAAAGATCATTCCATTATTCTCAAAAAAAGTAACATCATCATTCTACCTATCTTACAGCCCTCATTATGAGTCAGCGCATACGTCATTACAGCATGTACATTTTTGGGTCACTCGTCGGTGTCGCGATGTTCGTTGCCGTATCTACCGGCGTACCAATGATTTTCGCTCAGGTCAACCCTGCGTCAGCCCCTGACGTAATACCATCTGCACCCACAAGCTCCGCTGATCAGAGCTGCAGAGACGCGATGCCCCCGATATTCGCAGCGGAACAAAAAAAGTTTATTGATTTCATGAATAACCATTTCAAAAATGCCACCCCAAATTCCGCCCTTCTCCAAACCGGCCTCGATCGACTCAATAATTATCGAAGCACATTGATTACCGCGCGCAATTCTTTTGCTCTTACCTCTACCTACCAGTCAGAAGCCAGCGGAGAACTATCAAATTGCAATAACGATGTTAATACTCAGATTCTCATTGCCGAAAAGACATTCCAATCCTATGTTGAGGAGACTTCTTTTTCTAAAAAATCCACCGCCCTTACGGAAAAATTATCCGGTATCAATGGAAAACTTCGCACGTTGAATGAGCTACTCATACAGTTAAGCGGCTACTTTGCTTCATTTGATAGCGCCCTTCCAGGCTTCACGCAAAAATGTATCAAAAAAGACGGTAGTACGACTTCATAAATTTACCGGTTTCTCCTATGTCTTTCTTTTCTCCTATCCGTACTCGAACTTCGAAAAATCACTCCCCAAAGAGTGCCCTAGGACATGGTATTTTTTCCGGCGTTTTTGTAAGCCTGCTAATCTCCATTATTTTTCAACTCATTCCACTCACCTCCAACGCCGCTGATAATAGCCCGTTCACCGTGAAGGATCTGGCAAAAATTCAAGGTCAGCTCGAGACTATCGATAGCTCCTTGGAAAGCCTTAGCTCTCTCTATCACCAAACGGCAAATAATATCGTCAACGCCTACATGGATGGCTTTACCAAAAACAATAGTGATAATAAAGCCATGGTTGCGCCACCAAAAGATCCAAATGATTGTACTACCGTAGGTGCGAAAATGAACCTCAGCACCTATTGCCTCTTCCTCCGTATCGACGGACTTTATTCTTCTTATTCAAATACCCTCAAAATAAAACAAAGTACGGTATTGCAAGATATCGCAGACATTCAGCAGGGGAAAAATTATCAGGATTCTACGGCGAATGATTATCGCCAACGACAAGAATGGATTAACAAAGAACTTACCGCATCTCGCAGTGCTCTGGATAGTGTCCTTCGCGCTTATAGTGAGCTTCTTATTCAATATCCAATGCACCTGGAGTATCAAAAAACGCTCAAGATTCTCATTAAATATTACGATCATCTCTCTGACGTTCGCAAAAAAGTCTCTACCTATCCTGCACGCTTTCAGGATGTTACTACCGCTAACTGTACGTAAGTATTTTTCCACCCTGTCCATGAGACGCTCACTCCTCATATCAACCACATTCATCTTTCTGCTCATTGGAGCGGGAATGGGTGTCGAACGTGATATAGGAATGGGAAACGCTGTGCGAATAACGCGATCTGCCTTTGCCGCGTCAGATGTGCCCGTACTCGATCCTCCTCCCACCACCCACGCCGTCTTTTCTAAAATGCTTCAAGCCATCGGTATCGATAATCCGAGCGGTGAGATTACCTCCAGTGATGTTTTCGGAGATACTCCCAAGCATCTCTACACTTATATTTATCAGCAAATATTCGAACGTCCTGATCAGGATGCCATGATGGAGATTGCCGGTGGCTATGGACTCACTCCCGTTGACGCGCGCGCCGTACTACAGGGGTCGGTTGCCCCCCTGATGCGTGGCAAAATAAACTATACCCAAGACCGGGCTATCGCGGACGTGAATAAAATTCAGAAATCTTATAATGAAATTCTCCGACAACGGCGAATGAAGTATGAGCTCCAGCTCACCGTTCTCCCTACGGAAATTTTCTCTAATGGAAATCTGGATGACTCTGGTTTCGACCTCATTAATGACCTTAATCTCATTGAAGAAATCCTCTTTATCGATAAGACAAAAGTATATTTGAATCAACAACCATTTGGCTCGAAGAGTGTGACTATCAATAATACTATTGGCAAACAGGGTGGTTCAACCTCACCTGTTACTCCCGTAACTTCAGGAGCTTTTGGGTCGTCAGGACCTGGAGGCGGAGCTTCTTCGGGATTCGGAACTACTTCATCCTCAACATCTCCTTCATCTACCAATAGTGCCAAAACATTTACCCTGGATAACATCCTCAAGGGCACGGCGGCAAGCGGTGGCGAACTGAACTACTGCGCATCCGGCTCCCCTCTCAACAAAGCGCTCGATCAGTACGCGAAGGATGGCGGGACGAACAATACATCCGGAACGAACACCGGAACCTCGAATGGAAATACAAGTACCGGCTCTGCCGCTACAGTCGTCGCAACTACCATAGAAAACATAGATGTTGCATCAGTAATTCCTCCTGAACTCGTCCAAGTTACCGCGACGCCTCGGGGCGTCTTTACCCCTCCAAGTGATTCATTCTGTAATGAAATTGGCGGAACACTTCTCTATACCTACCGTACAAAAATCGGCGGTACAGAACATGAAATTTTCTGCATGAGTGTGGATAAAAAAATACGTACATACACATCGTTCAGTCCGACAAAATCGTGTATTCAGTGTGTAGTTGCCGCCATGAATGAGGATATGAAAAAGCTTCTCTCTAAAAATATCACTCCCAATAAACTTACCGGTAATATGTACGAATCGACGAAGTGCAAATCTGCCATCCAGCTTTCTGATCGCCTGAATATGAACATCATCATGGTTCCGACACCTATTATCACGCCAAACAAATATGGACCTTTTGTCGTTGGTGATATGACGAAGCGAATCAACGCCTATGTGAGAAATTATCTTCCTTATGGTAATCCAAAAGACAGCCCTCCTGAACGCGTCAAAGATGAAGCGGTTGCAAATCTGGGTGATGCTAGCCAAATCAATGTCGTTGACCAAATCCAAGCACAGCTTGCCGCCAACAGAAAGGCCATTGCCGACAGCCAAGCCCTGCAGCCTATCGAGCAGACCAGCTCGGCAAAAAACGCCTCATACCAGCAAGTGATCAAAGAAATGCGCCTCATGACCTCTTACTTCCAATCATTCCAGGATATTTTTGTTCGTCTCGGTACAAACGCAAAAAGTATTTGCGATAAAAAAGATGTTAATAGTTAATTTTTCCCATGAAAATCACTCGCGCTCATATCGGTAGAATCGGAAAACTCACGGCACTTGCCGCTTGCGTTAGCATGATGAGCATCGTTGGAATCGTGCTCGTTCCTCAAACAAGCCTTGGCGCGAGCAATAACCCTTTCATCCCTTCCAACTATCCAAACATTCAGGGGTGTCCTATTAATGCCCGTTTTGACAACTGGGGACGCTTTATCAAAGACGGCGCCTCTTTCTCTGACTTCTATTCAAACTGGGGGGATATCTTTACCCGAAACTCTTGTCAGCAACAGGATATTTTCGCTATCCAAAAAACGATTGAAGGTACGCAAAATCAGCTCAGACAGAAGATTTTTCAGTGTCAGTCCGGTGGCCTCACGGAGCTCAGCGCCAAAATTCACGAACTCCAATTTGAGCTGGAATATGTCCGTCATGTTGTCGATACCGATGACGAACGTCCCGCCCCCGAAGGTACCAAGGGAGAAGTACGTCCCCCCGCGGCCATCATCCAATACATGCTCGATAGCCCTATGCTCAAAGATGGCACCATCAGTAATGCTCGATTCGATGAACTCTTCGCTATCGTTCAGCAAAAATATGCCACGCGCATTGAGCAGTATCGTCATTGTAAAGATGCCGACTGGGCAGCTCTTACGAAACAGTGGAATAATTTCACCTCTACTTGGGCCGGTATCAAGCCTGCCGCGCAGCAATCGGCCAAATCTCTCACTAATCGGGTTAATGCCTTTCTAGATGTACCCTCAGATCATAATGGCCAGTTTATGAGCCGCTACCTTGGTGGTCTTCTCGACATCAAGATGAATAAACTTACTCCCGAGCGAAATCTTGCCGGGGTATATCAGGACCTCACTCGCGATGTGCGCACGGGTGCCGCAAAAAATCCACCGGATTACTCCGTCTTTATCGACCAAGCCGTGAACGAACATGATCGTTATTCCAAGGACAAAGAAGACGCAAAGAGGAAGTCATATTACGAAGGTCTCTTCCGATACACTTCGGATGCCTCCGGAGATGAAGTAAAGATTGAAATTCAAAAAATGAACTCCGTTATTCAGGCTACCATTCAGCCGGTGATCGATAATATGCGTGCCTGTACGGCTCTCATTGCGCAGAGACAGTGCGGGGGAAAATAGGACGAGAAAATATACGCATACAAACATAAGCCGCCCTTTTTTCAGTGAGGGTGACGTATGTTGGTGGAATTCGAGGCTTTTCTAGGGCAAAATTTTGAAAACTGTTTGGGGGTGTAAGTTGGGGGTCTGGGAAAAGAAAACGGAATCCGACACTGACGTGCCTTATCCAAGAACGAACGAGAGTAGCGATCCGGCAAAGGTTCTTATCTTCCCTTCCTGGGAGGAAGTTACCGGCGAGTGGCTCAGTTCGAGCTCTACTACCTCAGCTTTGCAATATGGGCAAAGATTGATTTTGTTCGAGACGGACTTAC
>CAYHGS010000024.1:0-20075 GCA_964356305.1 uncultured Candidatus Peribacteria bacterium | reverse complement strand
TCATCCTTCTCGACTGCGGTATCAAAAACAACTCCATCAGAAACTTCCTCGATCGTGGAGCCAACATTATTCGTGTTCCATGGAATTACGACTTTCTCGCAAAAGGCATTAAATGTGACGGACTCTTCCTCTCAAACGGCCCTGGCGACCCGATGTTAATCAAAGAAACCCACGCCATCGTCAAAAAAGCGCTCGATGCCAAGCTTCCAACTTTTGGAATTTGTCTGGGAAATCAACTCATGTCCATCGCTGCCGGTGCCAAAACCTACAAGCTGAAATTTGGCCACCGCTCACAGAATCAGCCTTGCATGGACCTCGACACAAAGCGTTGCTACATCACCACTCAAAACCATGGCTTCGCGGTCGACCCTAAAACCCTTCCCAAGAAAAACTGGTCCGTATGGTTCGAAAACGTCAATGATGGCACCGTAGAGGGCGTTCGTCACAACACACTCCCCTTCTTCGCCGTTCAATTCCACCCAGAATCAACTCCAGGTCCGCTAGATACCGAGTTCCTGTTTGATAAGTTCATGAAGGTGTTATAATGCCGCCCGATGTATATAGCTCTCGATCTCGAAACTACCGGCTTTGACCCGGTCTCTGACTACCCCATCGAGGTAGCGGCGATCAAATTTGATGAGAATGGAATCTATGAACGGTACCAGACACTCGTCAATCCCGGTGTGCCCATTCCGCAAATCGTTTCGCACATCACCGGCATCCATGATGAGGACGTCGCCAATGCCCCCAAACTCGATGAAGTGAAACAACAGATTATCGACTTCATCGGAGACCTGCCTATTGTTGGACACAACATCACCTTCGATACCAGCTTCCTGCGCAATAAAGGGTTCGGCCTGGTCAATAACGTCGAGTTCGACACACTTCCGCTTACGGCGACGCTCTATCCAAAAATGCCATCCTATAGCCTTGAGACACTATCGGCCGTCTTCGGTATCGCCGATAAACAAAATCACCGAGCGATGAGTGACACGATTGCGTGCGCCACGCTCTTCCAAAAACTTCTGAAAAAAATTCAAACGCTGGATCCGAAGATATTAAAAAATATTCGCGATATTTTCGGAGAGACAACACCTCACTATTCACTGCTTTTTCAGGGAGGGAAAAAGGGAGGAGCATACATCGAAGAAAATCTCATCAGTAAGCCAAAAAAAGAATTTCAATCCAGTAGCAAGCAAGAGGAAATTCAGAAAGCCATCAGTGAAGCATTAGAAAAAAACGAAACCCTACTCCTAGAAATCGGCATAGGAAACGGAAAATATACCGCCATGGTGAATGCACTCATGGAGTATCATCAAACGCGCGATGCGCCCCAGCAGGGGTGTCCCTTGGGGGGGAAAACACTCATCTCTCTCGCAACACCGGGACTACAAGAAAACCTCTTCCACAGCACATTTTCTGACAACAAGGAGATCGTTCTTATCAAAGAAACAGGAAGATATCTCTCCCCTTCACGTCTCAAATTAGAAATGGAAAAAGAAAATAAATCTTTTGAGGAAGCAGTGTTTTTCACGAAAATATATCTCTGGGGCACCTACACGGAAAAAGGCGAACAAGACGAACTTTGCCTCAATGGCGAAGAATATCGTAAATGGGAAAGAATAAATATTAATCCATGGCGCTGCAAAATCGCCGACGAACCATTCATGCAAAAAGCCTACAAAGAGCAAGAACAGGCGAAGATTCTCGTCTGCTACCACCGAGCCCTCGCAAAAGAAATTATCGCACCATCAAGCCATCTTCACGACATCAAGAATCTGATCGTCTGCGAAGCGGATCACTTTGAAAAGCATATTTTCTCCGCCACATCACGCACATTCTCTCTCGATGGATTAGAAGAAAAATACAAACTCACGGGGGTTCTGCATGATAGCGGAGCATCCCTCCTTTGGGAGAAAATGCAATTCTTCTTCGGCATGCTCGGCCTGATTTATCGTAAATATACCGAAAGAGATCTCGATGTTCTCTTCATCCAAGATGTACACAAAAATACGAAAGAGTGGATACAAATACGGGAACTTTATCAAATAATTATCGCGTATCTCGCTGAGCATATGGACGAGCAGCCCGATATCTACGGAGAACTTCTCGAAGAACTATCTGTCGCAAAAAGTCTCTTCATAGAAGGCACAGTAAAAAGCTCATCAATGGCCATGCTCGGCCAGAATCATGCTGAAGAAATTCGCCTCCGCTACATGCCAATTGAGACCATGGAAACCGTATGGAATATGCCATTTTTCAAAGATCAAAAGACAAGAATATTCCTGTCTTCAACCATGCGCGTAGCAAAATCATTCGATTACATTCGTGATCGACTTTCGCTCAACGACGAGAACATCAAAGAAATAGTAATCGGCCCACGTCCTGACCTGATTGCTAATGTAAAAATCATTATCCCTGCACACCTACCCGATCAAGAAAAAGCGGAATACAACATGCATGCCAACGCACTGATGGGGAAAATTATCAAAGAAGCTCCCGGAAAAACGATCGCTATTTTCGGATCGAAACGTACACTCCACAACGCCTATTATGCGCTTGCGACAAACCTCCGACGCAGTGACATCGACCTGCTCAGTCAAGACTTCAGCGGTGGAAAAGGAAAGATTGGAGAAAAATATCGAGCCGATCCGGAACATACCGTTCTCTTCGGAACCTTCGCTTTTTTCGAAAAAATCGAACTCAGCAAACTTCCCTACGAGAACTTCATCTTTCAGAAAATCCCATTCGATCCACCATCAGATCCGCTCATCCAAATGCAAAATCAGCGCTACATGAACGCCTTTACGCAGTATTCACTTCCTGAAGCAACCCTTCGCTTCCTCGGATTCCTCAACCAGTTCCTCAAAAATCCAACACCCGCAACCTCTCAAAAAAACCTCTACATCTTCGACACCCGCATCCTCCACAAATCCTGGGGCGACGCCATTCTCGACTCACTGCCGGAGGGGATAACGGTTATGAGAGAGCTTCCTCCGTCAGCGTAATAAAGAGACATCACGCATCAATAAAAGCAGTAAATATTGTGGCAATTTGTCGCATGCATGTCATCTTTCTGTCAGAACATTTTCAAGATTTTGTTATTAGCAAGCCATATATAACTATGGGATACTAGAATAATCCATAATTATTATTTTATGAATTATTTTATACATAATCAGCTCATTCAATCAGCAACATATGATCCTGAATATTTGAGTGATGCGGATTTACTCAAAAGATGTCAGCAACTAGGTAGCATTTCCGTAAAATCACGAAGGATGTTTATCGGGTTACTGCCGCTCATTGCTCGTCGTAACATATATGATGTAAAGAAATTTTCTTCTATTTTCCATTTTGCTCTAATAGTTGGAGGAGTGAGTTATGATGTCGCAAGCGAAGTATTACGGCTTGATGCTCAGCTAATCGACTTGCCGCATCTTCGTCGTGCCCTCTATCGTGGAGAAATTGGTTGGTCAAAAATTAGGGCTGTTCTATCGTTAGTCACTTCCGGCAACGAGGAGACATGGCTAGAATTATTAAAAAATCTCTCAAGGTCCGCCTTAATTGTTTACACTCGTGACCTTCGAAAACAGCAACAGGAACAATTACCTAACATCATTTGCAAAGAAAATGAAAAAATTGCCTTATCACCTATTGGCATTGAAAATCAAGAAATCAAAGCTGAAGATTTCGCCGGCGAAATTACTCGTTTAGAAAACCAGAATGCAATGAGTCAAATAGATAACTTTATATCTGGTTCGCATCAACCAATGAGCCAAAAATTCAATAAACTCTCAACAAGCAGAGAAATAATGTCATTTCACGTAAATTCACTTCTCGCCGCCAAGCTTCGATTATTCCGTCAAAAATTAGAAAAAAGGCTCAAAAAACTAACAACATGGGAAGATGTTTTGAATGAGCTACTCGAAAAAAGTGAAGAACAAGGCAAAAAACAGCTTCAGCGCAAAAAGATTTGACTCCAATGACCAATTTGTTACAATAATGCTGTTTTAACGTACTAAAACACTAAACCAGATACGAAATGGAAAACGAGCTCAACACAACATCGATGAACGAACTTTATGGGGCGATCCTGAAGCTCAAGACAAAGGATGAATGCAAAAAATTCTTTCGAGATCTGTGTACGCTATCTGAGCTACAAGCCATGTCTGAGCGCTTTCAGGTGGCAAAACTCATAGAGAAAAACATCCCATATCGAACCATCTGTGAAAAAACGGGCTCAAGCACAGCCACAATCACACGCGTAGCACACTGGCTCCATCACGGAGAGGGTGGCTACAAATTGGCGTTGCATCGCGCTTAGGCGCACATTATACATACGCAATGTCTCGCAAGAGACACACCCTTTATCCCGCATCAACTTACAAACGTTCGCGGGATTTTTTTATATATCATTTTTACAAAACATTATTATGAACTCACCTGAACCAATCAAAATCGGCCTACCAACCAATACCCGAATATCAGAAGACTGCAAGGCGGTAAGCGAAATTCTCAAGCTCGAAGGACCGCGAGATAGGCTAACCTCCAAACTCATTCCGGGCGCCGTCTTCCGGCCAACACGCGTCAATGATATCGCCTCATTTCTGCGAGAAGGCATATTTTCTCTCGGTATTATTGGTGACGACACAGCCATAGAAAACGATCTAGAAAAACCATATGAAGAAATGGATAAAAACATGTGGGACATGTCAGGAATTCTACTAGGAGAAGGTAAGGAAATCTCACCAAGAAATAAATTATTAAAACTCTCAGGTGGCAATACTAAGCTCGTCATATTCGCAAAACCAGAAGACCTGGAAGGAATAAAATGGCCATATGAACTCCTCGCCAAAGGATTCATGGCTACACCGTACCCTCGTACTGCTGGAAAAATCCTCAGCAAATTATATATGAGGAGCCCTATACTCATCCCTAATGAAGGAGGAACCGAAGCAATGGTTGCCAATAGAGACGGAGGCGCTATCATGGGGTACGATGTAGTTCGCAGTGGTAATACACTCAGGAATTATGGACTAATCCCATGGAAAGAAACCGTATACTCCAGTCCAGGGATTTGGCAGTCACCCAACATTCGTCCGGATCAGCGAAATCAATTCCTCGACGTAAAGAACGAACTTCTTTACCGCCTAAAACAAATAAGCGTATTGGAAAAATAAGTACGCTGCAAAAAAAACGGAGAAGGTGGTGAAAAAATCATCATCTTCTCCGGCGCCTAAGAAACAGGAAACTTCTCACTAATCCACCTAGAAACAAACTCTGTTGTTGAAACGAGTTCAGTTTTATCTTGCACTGACGGAGCCTCTCGCACAGCGCGATAATGCCACTCGCGGATCTCGTCCATAATACCAAAAACCCTCCTTCGCACATCAGGATAAACGTCACAAAAAAGAGGTCCACGAAGAACATGAGCAGCATAAGCACTGGGATAGAGAACTCTACCTTCAGCATAGCTCAGGGGACGCAAATCAAGAACTTGCCCAATCAAGGGCACAAGAGATGACTGTACCGCAGCAATGGAACCATAGCCAGCCTGCTTTCGCTCCTCCAGCATGGAAAGACACGTATTCCCGAATCTTTCAGCCGGCTCACCAGAAACATCATCACGCTGATTTGTTGCGATGAAACGACCTTCGGCAGGCATACGCATATCGTCATAATAGACGGCCTTTACGCACTCAAGAAGCACCTCTACAATTTCCCTATGCAAAATATCTGAATCCAAAAGCCCACGATCGGCCAACATATCCAAAGCGCGATTAGAATTCTTTCTAATTTTATCAGGATCAAGAATCGCAACCAGATCACCTATCTCCGTCAACAATCGATCACTCATACCATCATTTTTTTAAGCTCCTCAATCTGATCTCTCAACTCAGCCGCTTTCTCGAACTCAAGATTCTCACTAGCCAATTCCATTTGCGACTCAAGCATGTGGATAACCTGACCGACTTCGCTCTTTGGAATTTTTTTAGGATCAAACTTTTTCACATCTTCCTTTTTGCGACCCATAGCAATATCCTTGATCGCCTTGATAATCGTCTTCGGGGTAATGCCGTGCTCCTTGTTGTATGCCTCCTGGATCGCGCGACGTCGCTCCGTCTCACCAATAGCCATCGTCATAGCCGCCGTCATGCGATCGGCGTAGAGAACCACCGTTCCGTTGATATTACGCGCAGCACGTCCAATAGTCTGAATAAGCGCCGGTCCCGAACGCAAAAATCCTTCTTTATCTGCATCCAAAATCGCAATAAACGAAACCTCCGGAAGATCCAAACCTTCTCTCAATAAATTAATTCCAACAATCACATCCAATAATCCCAAACGCAATTCTCTTAGAATCTCTATACGCTCCATCGTATCAATATCCGAGTGCAGATACTTCACCTTCACTCCGGCATCCACGAGGAACTCAGTGAGATCTTCGGATGATCGCTTCGTGAGGGTTGTAATCAACGTACGCTCTCCCATTTTGATTCGCTCCTGAATCATATTCAAAATATCATCGATCTGATGTTTCGTAGGACGCACCTCAACAATCGGATCAACAAGCCCCGTAGGACGAATAACCAAGTCTACAATTTTTTCCGGATCCATTTTTACCGCACCAAATTCATACTTCGCCGGAGTAGCCGACACATACACAGCCTGATTAACATGTTTCTCAAACTCTTCAAATTTTAACGGTCTATTATCGTGCGCAGATGGGAGACGGAAACCATAATCAATGAGCGTTTGTTTGCGAGAATAGTTACCATTAAACATACCTCCGATTTGCGGAATAGTGATGTGCGATTCATCCACAATCAGCAAGAAGTCATCAGGAAAGTAATCCAATAATGTCGCTGATTGCTGTCCCGGTTCTCGATCCGCCAGGTATCTCGTATAGTTCTCAATACCGCTACAGTATCCCGTTTCCTGAAGTAATTCCAGATCATATTCTGTTCGAGTTTTCAAACGTTCCGCCTCTACAATCTTGCCCATCTTCAGAAATTCACTATGACGAATTTCCATATCAGTACGAATTTTTTCAACAGCATTTTTAATCTTTTCAGGAGTCGTCACGTCATGCTTCGCCGGAAATATCGTTATCGACTGCATCTCTGTAATCACCTCACCCGTAATGAAATCCACTTCGCAGATTTTCTCAATCTCATCTCCAAAAAACTCCACGCGATATACCGTATCCTTGTGCGGCGGAAAAATCTCAACGCTATCACCGAGCACATGAAACATGCCTTGTTTGAACTCCATATCGCTGCGGCGGTACTGGATATCCGTGAGATGCCTCAACAATTTATCTCTCTTACGCTCCTCCCCTACTTTCAGCTCAATTGCCAATTGCGAATACGACGACACATCACCCAAACCATAAATACAGGAAACAGAAGCCACAATTAACGTATCTTTTCTCGTTAATAAATTTACGGTCGCCGCATGTCGGAACTTCTCAATCTCTTCGTTAATCGAAGCATCTTTTTCAATATACGTATCCGATGCCGGCATATACGCCTCCGGCTGATAATAATCATAATACGAGACGAAGTAACTCACCGCATTATCCGGAAAAAGCTCCTTGAATTCTGTGCAGAGCTGTGCCGTCAATGTCTTATTATGAGCCAAAATCAACGTCGGCTTCTGCAGTTGCTGGATCATATTCGCCATCACGAACGTCTTGCCTGTTCCCGTAGCGCCGAGCAACACCTGGTCATGCATGCCATTATTAGCATTACGAACCAGCTTTTCGATAGCTTTGGGCTGATCTCCTTTCGGTTGATATGGCGATACAAGTTTAAAATCCATGGCAACCTATCCTACACCGAACCAGGGGGTTAAGACAAGCTAAACCTCTAGAACAAGGGTATTTTTAAGCCTAAAGCATGTCTCAATCCATCGATTTTCTTGCAACCCTACTGTACAGATAATGAAAAAAATGAAGCATAGAGAGAGTAGCGGAAGAGTTCTGAGAAAGCCCGGGCGCATAAAATGAAGAAAAATCATCATGAGACATCTCTTGTGATTCCTCAGATATAGTATCAGGAAGTTGAGGAAAAAGGGGGCTACCCGTAAGCTTGATGGCGATTTCATCGTGGATGGCAATCCATGCGGGAAGCGATTGAGAGCAAGACAAAAGACTATGATACATCAATAAATCCTGATCAGTAAAACGTTGAGCTATTACAATATTCAGATATGTTTCAGAAGAAATCAATTTGGCGGGAAGAGTATCTATATCCACACGAGGATGTAGCTTTATGGGAGTGCTACTCGGGGAGACCACCTTCTGCGGAGTAACATATCCATTGGAAGGTCGACGAGAGGTTGGAGCGATAAATGAGGAGAGGGACATGAAAAAAATGACAAAATATAAAGGTGACAGAGAAATTGTCCACGACCTTATATCGTAAAAATCGAATCCAAACAAGAGCGAAGTTGATACTGCACAGAAGTTTTTATTGCAAAAAACAAATATTCGGATTTGATAAATGTGATTATCGCCCGAGGAATTTCTCGCTCATGGCAGAAATATTCATCCCTTGTCCGGACAAGGGATATGAAACATATTTCTATTTTTGGAAGTGCTGTTTTATTGTTTATCTTAGCCATTTTTTACGTATTATTGTGACATATGTATGTAGGAATTTCAATAGAGAATAGTCGATTTTTTGGCTACGGTTCGATAGAATATGAAGTACCAATATTCAATCATTACACAAGCCATATGCAACAATTTATCGGGTTAAGATCATCATCGACTAACATATCGCAGCTCACAAACGAGGAATTATTTTCTCAATGTCGAGAGTATGGAGCACGGGCAATTCAGTGGAAAAATAAGTTTACAGGACTATTAGGAGAGGTTCATAAAAGAAAGTTATTTATAGAAAAAGGGTTTGGAACAATTTATGAGTTCGCAGGAAAGTTGGCCGGAGTCAGCCATGCGTAGGTGGATGAAGCGATTCGATTTGAAGCTGAATTGGAGAAGAAGTCAGAGATGTTTCATCGGGCACTCGTGACGGGTGAGGTGAGTATGTACAAATTGGCGAGGGCAACGTCGGTGGTGACTCACGAAAATGAGGAAGAATTAATGTCACAGGTGAGGATACTATCGAGAAGGGGTTTGGATCAGTTAGTGAGGGATATGAAGAGTGAAATGGAAGAAAAAATCGAAGTGACTCCGAGGCTAGTGTTTGGGGAGGATTTTGTTAATAATTCGTCAGGAAAAAGTTTGTCTGGACAGGGGGTATACAACAAGCTTGAATTACGTGAAGATGTCCAGGAACGGCTTCTGGAATTGGAAAATAAGGGACTGAATATAAATGATATTTTGATGGAGATGATGGATCAAAGAGAACGGGACATTCGAGAGAAGAAAGAAATGTTGGCGAAAGAGGCGGAAGAAAACGGAAAACAAGGACGTCCGGTCACGAGGCACATTCCAGCTAAAATCAGAACATTACTTCAAAAAGAATATGGAACAAAATGTGCCATAGCAAAATGCGAAAGACAATCAACAAATATCCATCACGCAGCCAGATTTTCAATCACTCGCAATCACAACCCGCTACTCTTGGCCCCACTGTGCAAACAGCATCATGAGGTGGCGCATGCAGTAGATACAAGAGTACAGGAGGAAAAGTGGAGGCACAGAAACAGGTGACAGCACAAATCTCTCAACTACGTAATAATTTTCCATGAACCATATATACGCTCTCCGGAGCCGCCATAAACAGGATTTGTGGGAGTACCTCCAACAGTCTCATCAAAGGTAAATGATCGACATCGCTGTATGGAGAGGAAATTTTTTTCAAAATAATATTCAAAATAACACTGCGTACCTGCACCCGCATCACCCACCTCACCCATCAAAGGGATGAAATCCCCCTGCCTCTTACCGAAGTCGGAAATACGGTAAATAGCATGTGATGGATCACCAGGGAAATCAGCATGCTCAAGCGCTCCAACAGGCTTATTAATGGTATATTTATAGATAGATGATAATTCCAAATAACCCTCATCTACAAGAATAATCAATGTACCCGCATCCTTAGAAAAACAAGCATCAACAATTCTTGGCAGAATAGGATTTTTCGCACCAGGTGCCTCTAGAGATTTCAAAAAATCCGGATACCACGCCTCAGATGCGTATTGATCAATCTTTCCACAACCATCAAACTCATAGGCATCCTTCAATTGTTTTGGCATAAGAACTCCACGCTCCTCATTGTAGCTAACCTGTTTCTTGCCATTCGCCCAAATCGAAGAGTCATTCGCCGCCACATCATTGTCGACAAGCGCTTTGAGCATGTAGAGGAGATAGGCGACTTCTCCGCGAGGCATGCCATCATTAGGATAGTATTTTCCATAAGCACTCGCAACACCTGTCACCTTCACGTCCACATGAGCCACACCCAAAACATGAGCATCATAGGCATACTCCATCATCGGCGAATACCAGGCATCATGAGCTACATCAATCAATGTTGCCTGCAAGGCACCCCAGGGCTCAGGAACTTTCCCATCATGGAACCCCAACACCGCCATCTTCACCGCCTCGACACGATTCACGCACTGACCCGGCTGAAAGGTTTTATCTGAATAACCTTGGACGATGCCATTCTTAATCGCAAAACGAAGATACGGCCAATACCAAGCCTTTAAATCGACATCGCTAAACATATACATCGCCGCTGGATATGGAGCACTGACATCTGTCTCACGCATCGCGTACATCATTTTCAAAAACTCCGCACGGTTTACGCAATTTTCTGGCTTAAACGTGCCATCATCATACCCGCGAATCACCCCATTATTCGCCAACCAGTCAATCTGATAGGCATAGGAATTAGAACTTTTCACATCGGTAAAAAATTCTCCGAAACCAAGATTTGCGGCAAAAGTCGATTGAGCCATGAAAGAAACAAGGGCAAGAGAAGCAAGAAAAAGTTTTTTCATGGGGAAATATCACAGAAAATAAAGGAGCTACACAAAGAAGTATACGCTCAAAAAAGGAAAAGGTAACAAAAAAAACGGGATCAGAATAACGCTTCGCATTACTTTCCCATCACGCTCCACGCCACATCGTAGCCATTTCCGGCGTTCCACAATACAAATCCATCGGATCCAGCATCGAATGCTCCCTTCATCTGCTGATAAATATAATCGCCGTTATATGGGATCGTTACGCGATACATGAACGATTGTAACCAAGGTCTGATGGCAGCACCCGTCCCTTTCGAATAATTCACAAAATACTGTGCCGTCTTCCAGGTGAAATAATATGGCTCATCGGCCGGATTTTTGTGTCCGCCAAATCCAGGACCAAAGTGCGACGGATATCCCATTGGATAGATCACATCCAAATACGGGGCAATACACTCAATTTTCTGGCCGGTGGTCTTTGCATCATAACCACCCTGCCATCCAACAATACCAAAAACATCCGCTCCCAACTTCACACCGGTAGGAATCGTTTGCTTACGAGCTTCTCTCATAAAATCGCGAATCACTTCCCATTTTTGTTTTTTCGAAGCATCATATTTAAATCGTGCGGAAGCCAAATTTCCCTCTGTCGGGAAACGAACATAATCGAACTGCACCTCATCAACACCCATTACTGCAGCCTCTTTCGCCATATCTATAATATATTGAACCGTATCGGGATTCGACGGATCCATCCAAACAGCGCCTTTATTGTCTCTCCACATACCGCCACCACTACCCTGAATGGCAAGATCCGGACGGACACGTGTAATGATTTTATCCTTGAAAGCAACAATACGTGCAATCGTATAAATTCCCCTGGAATTCATATCTTTCACAAAACCACTCAAATCTCGCAACAGTGGTTTCTGATCAGGTTTTCCATAGGTTAATGCCCCCTGACTCTCATCGATATCAAAAACAATAGCATTCCCATGGGAAGCAGTTAGCTTATCTGCAAGCTTTTTTCCATTAGCTCCTGCAGCTGTTGATCCGGTGAAATAAATTCCACGAACCGCGTTAGGATGTGTCGTCTCGCGAACCCATCGTACAACCGAACCGGGAAATGCCACAACTCGTGCCCACGGCAACGAACTACCTATCGCCACCGGTGCCGCCACGACTCCCGTCTTTTTATAACTAATATAGGCATCCGCCTCGGGATCATTGCAACCCAAATAGGGATAAGGTTCAGTGATAGACTTTTCTTCGGCTGCCTTTTTTGGAGCGATAACAGATTTTGGAGTTACGGCAGGTTTCTTAATTTCAGGTGTTTTTTCTTTCACGGGAATCACCTTTGGTTCAAGCCGAACAGACATTTCCTGTTCCACCGCTCCTTCTACCGAGGCCTTGGTAAAGCGCATTTGACCTCTGCGAATTATGTCCATGATACTCACGGATTTTATAGCAGGCTTAAGAGCATCTGCTGATTTTAAGGGCGGAAGACTTGCACCTATCTGCACTACCATGCCTTTTCGTAATAAATTCCTCGAAAGTCCATTTTCGCTTACCACCGTAACTTGCTCAGAATTTCCATCACTCACGAATGGCACAAAAATCGGACTTAATGACGATTTTTTTGTCTCCCCTACCCCTCTTTTAAACCATCTCTTCCATTCATCATCAATCCCCTGAATTCTTGGCACACGATAGGCATCATATTTAGGCGAATAAGGAAGAAACGCAGGCTCCGCGCCAACCAGCAATCCCAACTTCACATATTTTTTCTGCGCCTCAAATGCCGCACCCTTCGGTACACCCCCAAACGGATACGCTATCGTATCCAGACGAACATCCTTGAATCCAAGATCACGAATATATTTATCTTCCGCTGCCAATTCCCTCGTTACCCCTGCCGCATCTGTCTTCGCTAAATTCGCATGGCCAATCGTATGATTTCCAATTTGACGACCGGTAGATAACAAATAATCCAATGCCTTCTTCTTGTCTTTCACCAATGGAAACGGATTCGCATTTAAATAAAACATAGCACTAGAACCAAAATCCGGATGAACCTTCAAGAAATCATCCATAACTCCAATCGCCGTATACGGGTCAACTTTGCCATCTTTAAAATTCAATTGCGTATATCCTCCATCATCAAACGTAAAAATCACCGGCTTTTTCCCATACGGAACGGTAATTTTTTGATCTAAAAAGTCATAAAGAGACATGGCCCGATAGTCATTATTGTAGAGCCACGTAAGATCCTCTCGAAAATGATCGAACGAACGAGTCCAACGATTCTCCTTCGGTCCGACCTGGTGATATTCCAAAATCGGGATTCTTCCAAGCTCATTGGGTGCTCCGGAAACAGCAGTCGAAGGAGTTCCCCCCACGCCCGAAACCTTCATCGGCAAAACAGCCGCTCCAACAGGCATTACGAAGCCCGCGATAAGGAGCAAAGCCACAGTAGCCGATATTGATCGAGGTACGTACATGTGCGAACATACTAACAAAAGGCTTCTTTCATGTAAACGAAAGCGCAAAAAATCATTATGGTGCGCCCGGCAGGATTCGAACCTGCGACCCCCAGCTCCGCAAGCTGATGCTCTATCCCCTGAGCTACGAGCGCATAAAGTAGCAGGCGTATCTTAAACGCAGATCATTCTTTAGGCAAGGGATCCTCTAAGCCAAAATCATGCGTCAAGCGTCCCGTCCTTGTCTGGATACAACATACGTCTGCCAAATCTCAGGGCTTTTTCAATATTTCTCTTATCCTTCTGTTCCGAAAGTTCAACGGTGACCTTATCCTCGGGGAGAAGTGTTATATGTTTCATAACTTCAACATCCGTAAAAATATTCTGCGTACCACCGCGAAAAATACGAATAGATTTAATATTTCTATGAGCATCAGTTGGAAAATAATAAAACAAAGCATAGAGAGGGTTGATATCCCTTGGAAGAGTAACCTTTGAGTCAGCGATTTTATGTTCCTTGCCAATCAACACGGAAAACTTATTGAGCGAGATACGAGGGGACATATGCGTCATAACCTGTTCCTTGTAATAATGATACAGTTTCAGCACCTCTTGAGTATATGCGAGCATATCAGTAGTATCGTCGAGTTCTTCTCCAAAAAGACCCATGTGTTTCGTATCAGCCCGTAGTGGTGAATCATCGCCTGATAAAGCAAAATATTTGAAAGCGGAATAAATTTGAGAGCGAGTATTGTCCATCTGCTGCGCGACAGGTTGCGTTGAAAGATACTGCAATTCCATCTCCATCGTTCGCAGATGGGTTTCCACGTGCCCGACATGCATACGCAATGTATTCAAAAAGGTATGTAAATTCTTGAAAGCATTCAAATCTTGATTGAGATAAGCGGCACTGACAAGACCCTCAAGATCACGACGTGCTTCAGGAAGAGTACGCAACGAGTAAACAATATATCCAAAAGAAGTTGTTTTCTTGGTAACTCCTTCATCAGAACGAACAGAACATAATTCCCCTACTAACGGATGTCGTCTCTCGGCTACCAGCTTTCTCCTCTCAAGAATAGGCGCAAAACTCACCATAACACTCTCAATAATAGTCTTAATGCGCTGAGCCATCTCTGGATCCTGCTCCAAAACACGGATATCAATGACATGCATAAATTTAGTCTCATCGGGAAGAACCCCCGTCTCAATTGATCGCTGTACATTCGTTTTAATATCATCAATAGCGCGTCTCCACTTTATAATTTCAAAAGCATTCTCTGGAAGCGGTTTTCCATATGCATTTTGATAACGCTTAGCCACAGCCGCGAAAAGATCTATTTCAAAAATATCCCCCCTACTCATACCACCATCATCATTTTCTCGATCCGTAACGGCCTTTATCATTCGCTCATATCTTTGTCGCTGACCCCAGTCGGGAAATCTCAAGGCATCATCAATTTTGTAATGAGCAATTTGAGCCCCGAGGCGCTGCATACCCTTTAATACGATATTTCTCACCATACCGACCATCTGACGTCGCTTGAAGTCTTCACGATCAGAATGCTCGGCATGTCTACCGGCTTTTTCACTCTTCTGAAAGTAAGAATAAACATTACTCAATGTATCGAAAGATTTTGGCAAAAACCACTGAACAAACATAATCATACTTAATCGAGGATCGGGCTCAGAAAGAATACGATGCAATTTAGAATTAACATCACGATATCGATCCTTGGCATACCCGGGAATAGCACCCTGAATTTTTGAAAGGTCACGAAGTGTATCGGAGTGATGAAGCTTACCGGCGGCATAAGCATCAAATTGTGCGTCTTTCGGGAGATATTTGCCTGAAGCATCAGTCACATCCATTTTTCGAAAAGGTTCCGGAAAATTAATGGGGGGCAAATAAGCATCAAGATAGTCGCAAAGAAACTGGAAAAAATCACCTTTTTGCTCAGGCTTTAGGCCGGCCTTCATCATGAGACCATCCGGATGATCAAAATCTTCTCCGGCATCATGAAGTCGACATGCCACCAAAACCGAAGTAGCAAACGCCTCACAATAATCACGAAGAAAATCCAAAACCTCATCAATATGACCTTTTTTATAAGGACGATTCTCCTCGGCATCACCTCGTTTCTGCCCGTAGTGTATAAAAGTACTCAGTAAATCGGTAAATATATGAACCTTGCGAAACTCATTCGGATCCTTAGGGTGAAGTCCGGCAGGATGATGATGCACCTGGATCTCCCGGGAAAGTGCTGACACTCCACGGATAGCACTCGCATACGCGTCCGCGAACTCAGCGGCAAACGCATGAGATTCATGCGTATCTTCTGAAAATATTGCATGAAATGAAAAACCAAATTTCTGTTCAGCTGTGGCCAAGAAATGAAACAACTGCTGAATAGCGGGATCCTGTTCTAGGGCAATCAAAGAAACCGCAAAATCATGTGAGTTAGTAGTGCGCTCAAAATATGCACGAACATTCGATAAAAAATGCGCCTTTGCGGCAGGGTCAAAAACAGCCTCAGGATTTTTATCCGTCGAAGAAGTTATGCGTAGTGTCGGTGATAATGGAGCCATAAACCCTTGTTTTAGAGGGGTCTATTTTACCACCAATAGTATTTATCGCAAGTTCGCTATGGCCATCGCCCGATCCGGAGCACTAAAAACGTAATTTCCCGCCACCAAAATATCAGCTCCAGCCTCTCTGCACAGCTTTGCCGTCTGATCATTCACGCCACCATCTATTTCAATAAGTAGCTTTGGATTAAGCTCCTTCAGCTTTGCGACCTTCGGCATCACGGACTCAATAAACTTCTGACCGCCAAATCCGGGATTTACCGTCATGCAAACAACCAAATCGATACTATCAAGGACTTCTTCAATAGTCTCCCAAGGGGTAGCCGGATTGAGCGCGACTCCCGCTTTCATGCCAAGCAATTTGATCGCCTGGATCACGGCCAATAAATCTTTTGTCGTTTCCTGATGTACCACCAAATAGCTCTGCGCATACAATTCTTCACCCACCGCACTCATAACTCCCTTTGCAAACTCTGTGATATATTGTTCAGGATTTTCAATCATCAGATGAACGTCAAATGGCTTCTTCGAGTGCATTTTTCCTATTTGTCCCGGACCAAATGTAATATTCGGAACAAAATGTCCGTCCATCACATCAACATGAATGAGATCACTATCCTCATCTATCGATGCAATTTCTTCATTAATCTTTCCGAAGTCCGCGGAAAGAATAGAAGGAGCTATGTAGATTTTTTGTGACATGAATTTTTTTGGTACAAAAAAATTTGATTTTACCGTCCCCGCTTTCTTTTTTCTACTTTTTCTTTTCATCTCTCAATTTCTCAATCTCCGCAATCTTGTCTATACGCCTCTGATGTCTCTCGTCGTTGTCAAATGGAGTCTCAAGAAATATTTTTACCATCTTTTTTGCCGCTTCCTGATCAACAATACGAGAACCAAGAGTAATAATATTGGCATTATTATGGCGTCGAGCCATCTCGGCCATAGCATCAGTTGTCACGGCTGCCGCGCGAATTCCATCGAGCTTATTAGCCGCAATCACCATGCCGGTACCTGTTCCGCAAATCAAAATACCCATCGCGTCTTTATTTTCGGAAACTTTCTCTGCAACCTCTCGAGCAATATCAGGATAATCCATCGAGTCCGTCGTAAAGACACCCAAATCTACAAAATTCATATCGCCAATATTATCTTTCAAAGAAACCTTGATGGCCTCTTTCATTTCATACCCGGCATGGTCTGATCCAATATAAATCATGATAGTAAATATTAAATAAATACGTTTGTAACCGATTTTGACTCGTGAACATTTTCAATAATCTGCGCGAGCATAGGTGCTACGGACAATATAGTAAGGCCATTGAACCGCTTTGCGGGAGAAATAGGAATAGAATTAGAAACTACTACCTCCTTGAAACCGGCAGATTTAAGCCGTTCAATGCATGGATCAGAAAACACGGCATGCACCGCAGCCAAATACATATTTTTATTTGCACCACGTTCTCGCAACGCTTTCGCCGCATTCACTACACTTCCGCCGGTATCAATCATATCATCATAAATCAAACAGGTTTTTCCATCAACGTTACCTACTACATGCAGAACTTCTGATACATTAGCCTTCGGGCGAGTCTTGTGAACGATAGCGAAATCGACACCCATCATATCCGCAAACTTTTTCACATCTTTCGCCCCACCGGCATCCGTACTCACCACTACCAAATCACTCAACTTCTTTTTTTTAAAATAATCCACGAAAAGTCTCCTCGGATTGAGATTATCAACCGGGAAATTAAAGAATCCCTGTTCCTGATCAGAGTGTAGGGCCATCGTGATGATATGATCCGCCCCCGCAGCCGAAATCAAATCCGCGACCAGCTTCGCTGTAATAGGCTCCCTCGGCTGCGCCACCCTATCCTGTCTCGCATAACCATAGTTTGGCATCACCACGTGAATTTTCCCTGAAAATGACCGCTTCAACGAATCAATCATAATAAAAAGCTCCATCAACTCCTCATTTACCTTGTCAGTACATGTTTGAATAATATATACATCGCATCCGCGAACCGTCTCAACCGGCCTCGTATAAATCTCCCCATTCGCAAAACGAGTATTAATCGCGGCGGAAACAGGAACCTTGAGATACTTCGCTATTTCTTGAGCGAGCAATGGATGGGAACTTCCGGCAAATAATTTTATAGGGTTTTTCTGCATTGCAGGCGCAGTGTAACATTATGGAATAGAGATGTCCATGCGTGAACCAGGTCGAATAGCATGAGACAGAGCCAATCCGGCATTAATCTCCAAAACATACCGAGCAGGCACTAATGATGAATAATTGGGGCAAATTTTCGCCACCTGTTCATTACAAGGAAGTGCATTTGCCTGAATTGACACCACCTTGCCATCCTTATCCACAAAAATCATATCCAACGGAATGAGAGTATTTTTCATCCAAAAGTTCCTCACGGCATCATCATCAAACACAAAAAGCATTCCCTGATCTTGCGCCAAATTCTTCCGAAACATAAGCCCCCTCGTTCGCTGAGTAGCCGTCCGAGCTACTTCAACCCCGAATTGAACCTTCGAAAATCGAACACTCGAGTTTCGAGCTACTTCACTCCCATAAAATACATTCGCCTGAATATCGGGAAGTGACACATGGGAAACCAGTCCTCCGAAGAAGAGTTCAAAAACGAAAATAAGTATCAGTAGGAACATAAGACCATTATATCAAAACAACTCACGGGGGCCTAGATTTTTTAATCTCCTGAACCTTCACGTCAATGGAATGGGCAATTTGATGGTGCTCGCGACACAGCGGGGCCATAAGTCGCGGATCATGTCGTCGCACATAGCCAAACCGCTGTAAATGATGGATATCATTAGATGGCTTATTGCAGCCATTTATAGAACACTTATTTCCATATTCTTCTTTGAGAATATTTCTTATAGCAACCGAGATATATCGTCCAGGTACACTTAGCTGTTCATCAGCCAGCTCTCCTAACCGCACTTTCTCATTATCGATATGTTCTCTCCTTTGAGTCAGAAATAACCGCAACTCATCATTCACATCAATCCCTCTATTGTGCAACTCTTCCAATTCCTCCTCAATATCTTTTGCTAATATAAATTGATGGGGTAATTCAATTTTCCGTACGTACGGAGAATCAGGAATAAACCTTTTCTCATCTCTGACAAGGGTATCCAAAGCCTGTTTCGACAGCATTTGTACCTGATTAGCCAAAAATTCCTGGTTCTTTGGTTCGGCAATTGAGGCAATTCGTTCCATTTTGTGGACACCGACTTCACCGCTCTCTAGTAAAACTTGTAGTGTAGGTGTATCCCGAAAACGCTCATGCAAGCGCAAAACACGAATCACCTGTTTTCCACTCACTCCTCCCACCACAAAAGCAAAATGAAAAATAGATTCGAAGCCTTTCTTCCCGTACAACTCACGTCGAGCAACTTCAGGTAACAATCCCAAGAACTTGTTGCGCCACTTGCGAGCCTCTTCACCATAATATACACATCGTGCCAGCAACTCGTTATCCGACAAAGCATTGGCCACTAATTCATTCATACACAAAAACTGGTTAAGAATAACCAGTGCAGGACTCATGAATGGCACCGTGCCCAATAAATATCTATATCCCAATTATACCTAAAAATAGGAGAAAAATAAATCATCTCCTATGGAGAAATTCTGACATGTGTGTTGCGATATACTAAAATTTTCCGCTCATCACTACGCGATGCGCATCTTTGCTTCGCCTCAATAGCTCCACCATAGAAATTCCCAGCACTGGATGCACCACCCCTCCTGCAATTTCAATCAGAGGAACTAAGACAAAATTCCGCTCATGCATGCGTGGGTGCGGGACTATAAGCCAAAAACCCTCTTTTAAAATTTGATCACCATACAACAACACATCAATATCAATCGTCCTCGCACTCCAGCGCGCGTCACCTTCCGAGCGAACACGTCCCAATCGAGACTCGACATCGAGACATACTTTCATTAATTCCCGAGCCGACAAATCCGTCTCCACTTCCACCACCGCATTCAGAAAATTCTGCTGATTCTCCTGTCCC
>CAYHGS010000023.1:0-20475 GCA_964356305.1 uncultured Candidatus Peribacteria bacterium | reverse complement strand
GTCCACTCTTGGCAGCATCGACATCATGTACCCGCAAAATAGACGCGCCGTTCATATAAGCAACACACGAACTCGCGAGCGTGCTTTCTCCTCTCTCGTTCAATTTTCCACCAAGGAAAGACTTTCGAGAAGTTCCAACTAAAATAGGTAAACCAAAAATCTGCAACTCTTGTAATCTTTTTAGAATTTCAAAACTATATTTCGGGTCACCACTCACGAACGCCCCCATGCCAGGATCCAAAATCAATCGATCCGGGGAAATACCTTTCTTAACCGCATAATTAACTCTCTCCTCAAAAAAAGAAGCGACCGTTTTCATTACATCATCATATGCGAATTTCTCCCTCGTCGTCCTCGCTGTAGCATCTTTCGAGTACATCATCACAACTTCACACTTCGATTTTGCCAGCACAGAAGCCATTTTTAAATCCCCTCTCAGTGCCGTCACATCATTTATCATCGCCACACCACTTTCAAGCGCAACACTCGCCACTATAGATCTATAGGTATCTACTGACACCTTTATTTTTGTATATATTTTATTTTTTTTCAGTAAATCTAATACCGGCTTCACTCGAGCCAGCTCCTCTTTTGCAGAAATATCCACCGATCCTGGACCGGTAGATTCTCCCCCAATATCAATATAATCCGCGCCTTCATCAATCATCACCTCAATTTTTCTCATCGCCAATGCAGCATCAATTTTCCCACCGACAAATAGCGATCCTCCATCAAAGAAAGAATCTGGAGTCACATTCAAAATACCCATAATTTTTGGCCGCTGCGCGAGCGGCACGTCAGCAGATGCGCCCCTCGGGGGAGACGAGCGTTGGTTCCCGATTTTTCTCATCATCTCCTGCAGCCTCTCCCCTACCTCGCGCAATCCAAATGGCTGAGCCTTCAGTTTCAGTAATAATCTCTCCAATTGCGCGTCATTCATCATTAGCATCGCATCCGTAAATTCCCCTTCCAGGAAAGATGCTGCCCTGGGCAGAGCCAAATCTCCACCAACGGAAATACATTCTTGTTTCAAAATATTAGCCGCGCGTACCGTCAAACCCTGAAAAAAAAACGACTTCATCATCATCTTTTTCGCCATAATTCCTACTCCGGCGCTATCCACACCCAGTTCACGCAAAACATCCTGCGCCTCTCGAAGTGACTCAATGTTACGAAGAGATATATTCATACAAAGTGCAGTATACCATTAAAAACGAATCCTCTTCATGCCACGAAGTGCCCGCGCTTTATTGGGATGTTGAGCCACAATTCGAGCAGCTCTTTCGGCAAGAATACCTCGAAGAGTAGTCTTGAAGATAAAGCCGGGTTTAATGGCCAATTGACCACTTGCGAAATCAGTATCCGCGTCATATAAATCATCATAAAGATTTCCCGTTGCGGCAACATACGTCATGAATGAAGAAAACTTTGTAGGTATAGTATCAAAATCCAAAACATTCAATATAATCATTCCGCTAAGTTTCCCTTGGCTCAATGAATGACGAACATACTCACGAGTATCAGTAACCCTCCGGGCTTCACGAGAGTGCTTTGTGATTTGAGAAGTAAGGTCAATAAAACTCTGCATAGATCCGGTTTGCCGAAGCACCTCTCTTAGCGCCACTAGATGCTGAATAAGCTCTGCAGGCAGCTCAATCGGACGAATAACCCGCAAGGTAGCATCATGCATACGCAAAAAAACGAATACATTTTGAACAAACTTTTCGGCCATTTTTTCATCAGAAATAGCATCATAATATCGATCAAGACACTCAAGCGAACGCATCAATGTAGCTAAATTCAGATTTTGTTCAGCCTGTGGATCCACACCAAAATCACGACAAAGATTAAGAATATGAGGAACCACCTGATTATATTCCGACCGAACCGGAGAACCAGAATCAGCTTCATCATCAAAACCCAACGCACTCATTAATTCAGAATCAAGGCTATCAAGGCTCATACTCACACTTTTAAAGGGGGGTGATTCTAGCAACAACAAGCGATAAAATCAATACTAAAAACTACCGAATAGAATGAGTGGCCGCATGAAACCGTAGAGAAGCAGGATTCATAAAGATTCAATAAATAATGTATGCAAAATCTTTGTAAACGTTCCAACCACACCTTTGCCGATTTTCTTCTCTCCAATCTTCACAACGCTCACCACTCCACTCGGCGCATTGGTGAGAAAAACTTCGTCAGCATGAAGCACAAACGACCGCTTAAAATAGCAATAAATAATCTTCTTCAACTTTTTCCTGCGCACAAGCCCACGGGCAATTCGCAAAATAGCATCCCTGGTAACCCCCTGCAGCATGCCTGCCTTTGGCGTGTACAGGATTCCTTTTTTTACCACAAAAATATTACTCACCGCCCCTTCACTGACATATCCTTCACGATCAACAAGTAATACATCAAAAAGTCCACCCTGAAGGGCATGCATTCTAGCCATCACCAATGGAAACATGCTCGTTGTCTTCACGGTTGGAAAAGACCTCTCTACCGGGAAAAAGGCTGCAGAAACCTCCGGCAACACTATCTTCTTCGGATCAAAAATCGGAATGGGGTAAGAAAGGATACAAACGCTCACGTGCGTTCGCGTAGCGGGCGCAAATTTCGCCCCTTTACTTGCACTTAAGCCCCGAGTGATCATCACTCTTACTCTCGCCTCCCTATAGGCATTTTTCTGAATAACCGTCTTGATCTGATCAATCAATCGAGCATAAGAATATGGCAACACCATACCAGCCAGGCTCATTGACTTCTCTAATCGCTTCATATGCTGATCTACATGCCACAAATTCCCATGATACGTTCTCATGGTCTCATATACACCATCCCCATAGAGAAATCCCTGATCAAAAATAGAGATTTTTGCCTCTTGCTCAGCCACATACTTGCCATTAAGAAAAATGATCATATATACACATCATACAAGCCCGCATTGACTTTACAAGCTTATTCTGCGATGATTTAGCCAATACTTTTTATCCCTCATTACATGGAAGCAACAATAGCCTATTGCGTAAAATGCAAAGCGAAGAACGAAATGGTAAATGGTAAAGAAGTTCCTATGAAAAGCAAAGGCCCTACACCACGTCGTGCTATGACTGGCCAGTGCAAGACATGTAACACAACCATGTACAAGATTCTTGCAAGCAAGAAGTAATAATACCAGTCACAAATAAAACAATGAGACTACGTAAAAATATGTGGTCTCATTTGTTAAAATTACACAAAAGCAGACCCGTCCCGAAGAGAAGGATCTGCTTGTAATGAAAATTACTATCGAACAGTCGGAGCAGTCGTCAAACTCATCAACTCAACGAGTCGGGCGAGAATGGCAGCAAGGTCGCTACGGAGAAGTGGCTTACCGCAACCCCACGTACCGGCACGCTCACCGGTGAATCCGGTCATAATTTTATTCGCAACCAACGTGTTCACGGGAACAGCGCTACGACATGATCCAATATCACTAAATGCGTTGGTAGCACTTGCCGTTCCTTCGACAGGAAATCGATTCCCGCCAAAAGTAACAATCCAGCTCGCGACCTCATCTCGAGAGGCAACAGCACTCATCGAACCATAGAAGTTTATATTATATTCTATAGCCTTGTTAACAGCGCAGCGAGCCCACGGTGGAACATCCATTGCTCGGGCTCCTTCGGCGGTAAGTTCACAAACTCCATCCACGCCGACAATGCCAAACGCACGTTCAATCGCAATCAATGCCTCAGCACGAAGAGTCTGTCGCGCAGGCTCTACTGCTCCGGTAGGATTACCCTGACTATCGGTACCACCCTTGAAAAATGTTCCATTCTGGAAGTAAGGAAAATACCAAGCAGCCGTATCCATATCTCTAAACTGTGAAGCTCCAACTTTGTAACATTCATCGCCATTACGTTTGATAGCCGAGGCAATATAATTTTCAAATGCAGTAACGTCAGCAGGAAGCAGATCACTATTCTCCGCCTTATTCTTTAAAGACTCGGTCGACTTTTGCACATCAGCAGCCACCGAACCGCAGAAGTTTTTACCCGCGGCGCTCTCAAGCGCCGCCCTCAAACGAGACCCAATTCCCGGAGTAAGTCCCTTGAGTGACTCTGTTACTTTCGCCGTACCGATCAAAGCCTCTTTAGCCGACTGTACCGCATCCCGCTGATCCTTAGGAATAGCATTCATGGCCGTCAAGCTCTGCTCGACGAGCACCTTCAAATTTGAACTCGCAGCCGTAAGTTCACTCAACTGGTCACTTAACTTCTGAATTTTTTCATTCAGCACCGCAAGAGTTTTGGAAACCGTAGCATCAGAGATATTCCGAGCCAAAGCCTCAGTAGCCACATCATTCACACTTCGAATTTCAAGCAAAATACCACATTGTTTTGATGATTCACGAACCAAACTCTCGAAGCGATCAACTTTTTGGAGCAACTCAGAAGCCTGATCGCGATCACCTGCCGTATAAGAAGCATCCGCTTGAGCAAGAATATCTTCTACTTGCGTAAAGAGAGTAGAAACCTTCACGCACTGCTCAGACCCCTCAATCTTCTTCGCTATCATTTGGGCGCGCGCAGCGGCAATACCATCACGAATAGACGTAATTTTTCCCGTTACAAACGATGTTCGACTTTCATCCTGAAATGAAGAAAATTTTTCAGCAAGAGAGGACTCGATATCTTGTCGCTCAAATTCAAGATCCTCAACGGTATATTGATCCAATGTAGAAATAGTTGAGCGAGCCTCGGTAACCTTGACGAGCAAAGCCTTCATTAAGCTAATCTCATGAGAAATATTAAAACTGCCGCGCTGCTGTTTTTGATCCCTTTCCAAGCCGTCAATTCGCGATTTCAAATCCTTCTCCATCATAACAACTCGCCGATACATCTCAATATTTTGTGATTCTTGACGTAATACAGCCATGCGGGCATAAAGATCGGTAGCCTGAGTGCGTAATACCGTATATTGATCCTGACTACACGTCTTGCCGGTAAATTGAGAAACATTCTTATCCAACTCACCATACACAGCAGAAGCCTTACTCAAAGCCGTTTTGAGAGATTCAGGAACATCCATGTTCTTTGGTAAACTCTTCACATTTTGCTCAACACGGCGAATTTCATACTTAGTAGGGCGAATCTCCTCACGGATATTGCGACACTGATTTGAATCGGAAAAAACAGGCATCATCGACAATGGAAGCGCAGGAAATGGCACGGGAGGTGTCTGTTTTGTCGTAGAAGGTAGAGGGAGAATAACAGGTGTCGGAAGTATTGGCTGTGTTGTCGTAGGCACAGGCGTGACAGTTGGCATAGTAGTGGTCGAAGTTGGCTGCGCTACCGTTGCGGTATCATCAAGTGATGGACAAATACGTACAGTCTGGCTGGCCATATTGCCACTATTTGAATTTGGTGGCCAATATCCACACCAGTCATTGGAGGAACCGGTTTGCCCGGGCTCAAGACATTTTCCCGATGTAGACATATTTTTTGGGCTACAGAAGCCCCATCCGGAACCAAGTTTTTGCAAAACGGCCTTTACATCGGCAGAAGTCCACATCATCATCGAAGGCAAAGTTGAACCGCCAACAATAGTTCGAGGTGCACAGTAGGCCCTCGTCGCAGAATAAAACGTCATACCGCCTCCTCCTCCACACCAATAACTACTACTGGAAGAAGAAGTCGAGTATGTTTTATATTCTCCCGGCTCAATACAACCATCGTCACTTCCGCCGGAACATAACTTCGAACCGGTAGGGCAAGATTCATTCATGCCAACACACGATCCGCCTCCACCCGGAAGCGAACATTTCGTCGCGTTCGTGCACCAATAGGAAGAATTAGTATCTGTCCATGTATCACCCTTTTCCTTGCAAGATGTATTGATTGGATCACAGCTCGTATATCCGGCAGGCGACACCGGTGCAACCCACGTAGTACTAGTCATGGGCTGGTTGGCGCAATACACGTCATTACTTGGATTCGTATCTTGAACTTTTTGATAAAATTTCATACCCATAGAACACCATCCGGTGGCCGGCCCATAAGCGCCCGGTACAATACAAGAAGCATCACCAGGTTTACAGGAAGAAGTTCCGACAGGAGCAGTCATCTGGGTTCCATCCGAACTCCATGCAACACAAGTAACCTCACCTGATGGATAATAAAATGACTGACCATTAGAACACCACGATCCCACAACACACTTAGCTCCAATAGAACATGCAGTCGCAGCCCCTGTAGAAGTTGCCGGAGGAGTCGTCGTAGTAACAACATCCGTAATCGTAAACATAACCGACGTAATGCCGGCAGTGCAATCGGAGCTGAGACAAGCCTTCAACGTATAAGCTCCTGCTGTTAAATTCGAAGTAGAAAAACCAAGCGATGCCGTATCGATATTTGTCCCGCTATTATAGATAACGGCCGTCCCGTCAGGTTTAACCACTTGAACAGCCGTGTTCGCCGCTCTGGAACCAGCAGGAGTACAAGTATAAGTATAATTAACCATATCGCCCTTTGTATAACTTGCCTTGTCGAGCGTGAGCGTTAATGCCGTACATGCAGGAACCGCAGAAATAACATTCAATATCAAGGGTGTACTTCCCATGCCGCTACTACTCGTGGCGCTAATCGTGTACGTATAATTTCCCGCCAAAATACCACTGCTCGCGCCACAAGTGAGATTATTCGTAACTGATCCGCTAACAGGAACAGAAACATTACCGCTTCCCTCAAAAGAACACTGAGGAACAGGAGTATTCAATGGATAACCAAGCGCAAGATTTGCCGTCGTGACCGCCGTACAGCCCACACCCGAAACAGTCACCACATATTGATTGCTTCCACCGGTAGATAGGGACGTAGAACCGCTAACGCTTACATTATATGTACAGGTACCGGAGGTTACATCCGCCCGTAATGTTGAATTACCACCACTTCCGAATTGCAATTGCGCGAGAAGACCAACCACAAAAACCGGCAAAAGAACAAGTCGCACGGCGCGAAACGCGACCAAGCCATGAAGAACACTACCTTGTCGCGAGCTCTGTTTTGGCTGTCGCTTAGCCATTTGTCTTTTTTTCATACTGTAAAAATTAGTATATATTTTTGTTTTAATGAAACATGGCAATCGTCAACTATTCATGTGATTGTATACTATTTTATAGTTTTTGTAAAGAGAATATTTGCGTTAATAGCAAATATATGTTATAAACATAACTATGATTAATACGGCAATCAACACATACCGTGAAGTCACGACTGGAACGGATTTTCAACCGGAAGAGCTTATACTCTTAGGGATCCTCCTTCCAGGCCGATTGAGTCGCGCAAAACAAGCGTTCAAATTACGCCCGGATGAGCTAGAGCTTGTGAGACATGTAAAAATATTAAAAATCATCACCGAAAATAGAGAGCAGATGGGCAATTACAAGCCTGATAAATATCAAGAAGCTTTAGGGGAATATATCAAAGGCGAAATACCAAACCTCGCTCAACGCTTCGCGAGGGCTGTCAAAAGCGCAATAGTAGATTAATCCCCTACCAACGATTCCAGTAGAGCCTGCGCCTTATCCAAAGTCTCAATAAATTCCGCCTCCGCGTCGGAATCCATTACTATACCTCCACCCGAGTGAAAAAATACCTCTCCAGATCTATACACCATCGTACGGATTAAAATATTCAGCGCCATATTTCCAGAAACGGAAAAATATCCAGCCGAGCCACAATAAAAATCTCTATGAAAATTTTCTAACTTCGCGATGATCTCCATCGTTCGCTTCTTCGGACAGCCTGTGACACTCCCACCAGGGAAAACCGCAGACACAAGGTCTACAATCGACATACCTTTTTTCAACTTTCCCTGAATCGTCGTCACGGTATGCATCACATGAGAGAACTTCTCAATAGTTCGATGATCCAAAACTTTTACCGATTTTGGTTCGCATACCATCCCAATATCATTGCGCATCAGATCCACAATCATGGTTAATTCGGCCTCATCTTTTTTAGAATCCAATAAATCTTTTTCCATAGTTGCATCTTCCTCTTCTGTTTTTCCTCGAGCACGAGTGCCTTTTATTGGCTTCGTCTCGACCAAACCGCTAGTTGCCGAAATCAATTTCTCCGGGGAAGAACTAATAATCGTGAATTCCGGATGCTCGAAATAACAACTAAATGGTGAAGGATTTATTTCCGCCAAACGGCAAAAAATATCCCAAGCCTCCTCTGTCGTCTCATAGGAAAATCGATGAGAAAAATTCACCTGATAACTCTCACCATCTTTCAAAAACTTTTTAATTTCAGAAATTTTCTTGAGATAATCCGACTTCGAAAGATACATATTTAGCTCCTTCGATCGTTTACGCTTTCCGCCAATTTTCTTCTCCTCATGTTCATACTGCAACCCCTTAGTCGCATCGTGAAATACCTCTTCGGCAATCTGCTGTGCCTGTTCTTTCGTCTCGCCTAAGCCAAAAAAATACAGATCATTCATAACATGATCAAAGGCGATTACCTTGTCATAGAGCGCATAAAACATGTCCGGCAAATCCAAATCATCGGTCGTAGTGTGAGGTATTTTATGTAAAGTCAGTCCAAAATCATAACTCATGATTCCCATCGCACCGCCTACAAACGGTGGCAAATCTTTATCCGATTTCACCTTCATCTGATCCAAAATAACTTTAAAAATTTCAAGCGGCTCCCCGTCACACATTTGTGCATTACGAGTAACACCATCAACATCATATTGAATTGAAGAAATTTCCTGAATGCCCCCCTTGCTCTCGAAAAGCATGAACGGTTCATAGCCGATATAGGTATATCGTCCACAAGATTCATCACGCTTCGCGCCTTTTGGCTGACCGCTGTACAAAAGGGCACTATACTCCCCTCGAAGTTTTTCGAATACTACAAGCGGCATCTCCTTTTCAATCTTCTTCTTGCGATACGCGAGATGAAACATCAAGAAAGGGTGAGGAGGTAAGGACTAATTAGGCCCGCTCGTCTTCAACGTATACATGCATATACTCAGACTTATCATAGTTGAAGAGGTCATCTGGATTGAAGAATCTCTTCACCTCGGCCTGTGCATTTTCAACCGTGTCGGAAGCGTGAACAACATTACAAGCAACACTCATAGCGAGATCGCCACGGATCGTGCCAGCATCAGCCTCTCGAGCTTTTGTAATACCACAAAGCAGGCGAACAGCATTCACAACATCAAGTCCCTCCAAGCAGATAGCAACCACAGGAGAGCTTCGCATAAAGCTGCTTACTCCCGGGAAGAATGGCTTATCAGCGATATGGGCATAATGTTCACGGAGAATCGCCTCATCAAGAGACATCATTTTGATCCCCGCTACCTTAAGACCCTTCATCTCAAAACGCCCAATAACGTTACCAATGAGACCTCTCTGGATCGCATCCGGCTTAATAAGTACTAACGTCTGTTCTCTGATATTACCCATAAAATAATGCAAAGCTAAAAAATACTATGGAAACTATACAACAAAGGAAGGAATCTCGCATCCTTTGAGGTTGCTTTTAAGGCTAAATTATGATATAATTACACGAATTAATAAAAAACATATGGAAAACAACAAAAACACAAAGGCTGTTGATGAGATTCTCAAAAAACTACAGAAAGAAAATATGTTCACAGATCAATCCAAGGCGGAAATCTTGAAGCAAGTTTTTTCGGAGTTATCCGCAGAAGAACTGAGTGTAATTGAAAAAAGTTTTCTCTAAAACATATCATCTAATAATTATCATATGAGTACGCCTCCAGCACAAAAATCTACCGGAAAAGTTGCCCCTCCGGAAAGGGCGGAAGGAGCAGAGAAAAAAAGCTTTGCGCAAGAGGTGCGGGAAGCATATGAAAGCACTCCGGAAAAACCAAAAACTACCGCGGAAAAGGTAATGGCTTTCGTGCGTGCCGGAGGAAAAATGCTCATGAAAGAATTTGAGCAAGGAAGCTGGGTGAAGAAAGCTGCCATTCTTGGAGGTGTAGCCGGTGCGGGTTATCTCGCTTATCAAGGTATGAAAAAAGTTGGACAACTCATAAGCGGCGGATTCAAAAAACTCTTCGGCATCGGGGAAGATCTTGGTGAAAATTTAGAAGAAACAAAAGATGGAACAGTTATGGGCATCCTCAAATTAGCACTTGGGGGAACACTTGCCATAGGTACGGTGACGGCACTGTACGAAGTAATCAAAGGGAAAGTTAGTCTCATTGAAATAGGCGAAGCTTGGGCAAAAGATGGAGTAAAGGGAGTCGGTATGCTTCTCCTGAAAAAACAAAAAGATGGAGCCATCTCTATCGGAAAAGATATATGGGGAGCCATCGCCGGAACACTCGGACTTCCCAGTCTGGACACAATAAAAGAGAAACTTGGGGACGTAAAAGAAGAAATAGAAAAGGGTTACAAATGGCTGGACGACAAGTGCCACTTCGGTGAGGTAAAAGTACGAATGGAGAGTTTCTTCAAGGAGCACAACATTGAAATGCCCGACTGGATGAAAAATCTAAGCCTCGCGGAGATGGCAAAAGATATGGGAATTGACGAAAACGACACAAAAACCTATGCGGAATATGCCGTAGCAGGAGGCGCCGCAATCCTCATATACAAATGGGCAACAACGCATGGCGTCAAAAAGGGAATCATGGTGAATGCCGCGGTATATTTAGGAATTGTGAATGAATCAACAGGAGAGTTTGGAAGAAAATTAATAACATCTCTCGGAAACGAACTCGACCAAGCCAAGAAAAAACTTTTCGACAAATGGGGTGGAGACTCACAAATCGCCGCCTACCTCGAAGACATGTTCGGAGAATTCTCAATCGAAAAACACCTCGAATCATCATTAGAATGGATTAAAGAACATCCAGCCGAATCCATGCTCGCCATGAACGGCGCATGGCTACTCCGAGGAGTTATCGTCAGGGGTCTAAAACTAGGCGCGAAAGCCACATGGAACGCCGCGAAATTTGCTGTAAACAATCCTGGGAAAACCGCGCTCGTCGGTCTGGGAGCGGCAGCTCTCTATGTCGGCCGTCGTGATTTTGTCACCGACTTCATCAATCTCACCTACGACGATCCAAATGGAAAAGAAGCAATGGAGATGCAAGCCAATCTCGATAGTATGTTTGATATCGATCGCAGCAAAGCCGAAGGCGTTGAGGAAAAACAAATCCATGGCATGTTCCAATCTATCCTCGAAGATCCGCTAAAAGCACTTAACCTCAAGGAAACTCAAGAAGCTTTTGAAAAAGGCTGGTTCTCTTTCGGATTTGATATCGGAGGGAAAGTAATTCTCATGATGAAAGGGTTTAACCTTCCTGTTCAGCTCGCCGGTATCACCAAGGAAGCATTCAAGAGTCTCCCGCTCATCTATGCCGGAGATTACGAAGGAAATCAACTTGCGACTACCGCTATTGTCGGAACTGAAATTCTCGTCCTGGGAAGTCTCACCTACATGACGGGAAAAGAAGGACTAAAAGCCACAAAAGCCATCTTCGACATCAACGATAAAGGAGCAAAAGCAGTAGCAAAAGTACTTTGGAGCCTCGTGCCGGGAACTCCGGAATGGAGATTTGTATTTAGATCCATGATCAGTAGTTTGCCGCTCGTTATTCCTATCATGAAAAATTTCCAAGGTATGCACGTTGGCAAACTCGAGGCGGAGATGAAAAAACTTACCATTATGATCAATGCGCCTTCTCCAGTTTTCAAAGATATTCAAGAACTGGCGAAAAAGCTCGGAAATCATCATATGTTCAAGGATTACGAAAAAATAAAAGAATCTATCACCGGAACACGATTTGGATATGAATTCGCCGAAAAGTTTGGAGACGTTAAACGTACAATTTTTAGCATTGAAGAAGCTGCGAAGAAAAATAATGCAGGCGAAATAGATAGTATCAAAAACTTCATAAAATATATTGAAGGAAAAACAAACGAATATCGCTCAGGGGTGAGCCGCATCACGGAGCGATGGGAACTATTGAAACAGGGTAAATTCTCGGAATCTTTTGCGGGACGTACTCCAGCTGAACAAGCCGAACTTGCCGCGAAGGAAGAAATAATCGCCTCACACAAACCACTCGACAGTGCGCAGACCTTCCGCAAAGCAGACGGAACATACAAAACGGAAATCGAAGTCAGAGCGGAAAAAGCAGCACTGGACGCAGAAATCGTAGCCCTCGATCCGGCAAGCCCCCTCAGAAAAACAAAACAAAAAACGTCAATGGCGCTCGAGGCCTACCTCGATCCTTCAAATATTGATCATATGGGAGGAGCTACCGCAGCAGAGATTAGAGCCTTAGATAATGATGCGTTTAAAGCATCTCACCTCGAAGACATGGCTGCCCGCATGGAAGCCGTCGAAAAAGGTGTCCAGGAAAAATTCACCCAAGAAGTAAACACGATCGTTCAGGAAGCAAAAAAGAAAGGCTTGCCACTGACTGATCTATCGGTAAAAACACAGCTCGAAACCCTACAAACAAAATACATTGATCCACTCGCCAAAAACAAAGGCTCAACACTGGAACTTATCATAAAAGAATACAACGCTCTTCCAAAAGAACTCCGAACGACGGCGATGAAAGCACAAATCAGAAATGTCATCGAGGGCGCAGAAGGTCGCTTCGCCACGCGCCTCATGAAGGGTGCCAAAGGTCGTATGAAGCTCGTGGCAGTCATGGCAGGATTAATGTTTGCAACCGATGCGCTCGCGCACAAGGACGATCCTGAACGTGAATTTGCAACACTTATGCAAGAGCTCGGACCGGATTTAGGCCAGCTCCTCGTGGATGTACTCCCGGGTGTGGGAACCGTATCAAATTTCTGGTCAGCCATTGCAGGCAAAGAAATGGTATCAGGAAGAGATGTATCAGGAGCAGGAGAACGCGCCGGTAATGTCGCGTGGGGCATTGTAGGCCTCGCTGGTGACGCTCTCATGGTTCTCGGAAGTGTCCCATCAGCAGGAACAAGTGTTGCCGCAAACGTATTCCTTCGTCTCACCAAAGCAGCAAAAGGAGGATCAAAAACCGCTATCAAAATGATTGAACTCTGGCCGCGTTTCGAGAAGCTTGCCGAAAAAATGGGGGGCTTCAAAAAACTTGCCGACAAAATGCTCAAGTTCACTCGCGAGAACAAAGGTATCATGGCAAAAACACTACGTACAACAGAAAAAGTCAGTATGGCAGCCGGAACCGCGCTCCTCGTCGGTGGTGTCGGATACCATCTCTATTTCAAAGAAACCGCTACCCCTGAACTCGATATACCAACTGATCTCATGGTCGAAGTACCAACAGAAGCAGCACCGACACCCGCCATATCATAAAAATAATACTCATATTCTCAACAAACCATTACGATGAAAACCACTCCCGCACAATTCGCCAAGTTACTCAAGAACTCAACCCTCGACGCACAAGAACAGCTCGCGATCCTCAGCATGCTCAGCAAACTAAACAATAACCAGCTCGAAGAACTAACTAATATCCTCCAAAAAGATAATACCTCCCAGCAAGCTCACATGGAAGAAGCCGAATCCAAACGTGATGCACTCCTCCTTAAATTAAGCCTGGAATACAAGGCCATGGAAAAATCTGTTGGATAAAAAACAACGCTATGAACTATTTGACATCAGGTGCCGAATCAGTACCTGTAGGTTTTGGCGTTGCCGCTTCAGGAGTTTGCGGAGCACCATTCTGGGCTGCTTCAATTGCCGTCTTATCTCCAATCGATATATCAGAAAACACTGTTCCCGCCTCGATTTTCGTGCCGACATTAACAGTTATATTATCCTGACCCTCTTCACGTTTAAGTGAAAGAACACCAAATGGACTACCTCCATTTTTACTCGCGCTTGAAAGTTCAATCTTTTCATCTTTCCCTTTTGGAAAAACAATAGAACGAAATGTTGTTACCGCCGGTAAAACAATATCTTTTTTTACAACAAATTTCCTATCAATCGTACGAAACTCGTTCTTGGGTAACTGAGCATAATATTCATGTAAATCACTATCCTTTTCCAAATCAATCGGCTTACGAAAATCCAAAGAAGGATGCAGTTTTGCAAGATAATCCATTCCTTTATTCGCATACTGTTCAAAGTTTTTATTTTTCATAAAAGCTCCATACATTGACTTCCCTCCACCATAACCAATAACTCCCAGAAGAAATCCAAGAAGTCCTCCTCCGGCGAATGCGGCTTCGAGCTGAGCCTGATCGTTGCCAAAAACAATACCCTTCAAAAAATCAAAGGCCTCCGGATGATCCTTCTGAAATCTATTCATTTCTCCGGATTGAGGGAGATCCTTCACGCCTTCCTGCGCCCTGTCATCAGCTGCTTTTTTAGCCGCCGTAACCCTAGCATTATCGTTGGCAGGATCTTTTGGCGTGATGTCTACATTCCCATTTTCATTGACGTTAATGCTGAAAGCAATATCACCGGGAGCCTCGTCCGCCAAGAGGAAGTAATAGGTCGGAACAAATGTATCAATAAATTTTCCAAAGACTGAATCGGTGTATATATCAGCCATCTTTTCTTTCTTAACTTCATCTTTTTCTCCACTCAAACCGCTCTTAGCTTTCTCACGAATGCCATCCAAAAAAGCCTGCTGGCCATCTTTCGTAAATGAAAGAGTAAACTTCGGAATCTTCAAAATAGCCTCATTCAATAATGACTCCTTTGTCTCTGTCCCAAGAAGTTCAGGCTGTTTAATGGTACCTTTAAGGGCATCAAGACTGGATTTTGCTCGCAATGCTTGATTTTTTTTAGCCGCCTCAATTTGTTCGGGCGTCGCCCGCGTAGCGGGCGCTTCAGCAGGGGCGGTAGATGGGGCATTATTTCCCATACAATAATATTAAGAGAATAAATACATCATACAATTATAGCACATTCTGATAAAAATTACAAACTACCTCCAAAGCTAAACCTGGGAATCCTCACCTCCTATGCCAAAGGGAGCGCTATCATCTTCCCTATCGGGGCGTGGTGGAAACACAGCAGGGCCAAAACGAGGTATAGCAAGACGATCGATTCTCGTAGGAGAGCTGAGCGGAGGGGGCAAAAATGTCTCCACCGGTCGATCACTTCCTGAAACCGTCCCTTCGCCAATCCAAAAAGCGCTACTTTCAGGATGTTGCACGGGTGAAGATGTGATATCTATCAGGCCGGGAAGTTCCTGTTTCATCTGAGATGAAATCAATCTCGTGGCAACCAAAGAAGAATAGCGTTGAAACTGTTCATTATGCAGACCCACGGCAGCATTTCCTTTCGCCAACTCAGAAGAAATATCATGAAGCATTGAGAGACTTGCTCGAGAAACAACAGCGGAAAATAGCATATCTATTACCTCCTCGCGATAAACATCAGGCCCAAAATGATATGGTCCCTTATTGGAAAATTGATTATATATTCCAACCATCAATACATAAAAAAGCTGCTCGGTAGTAGCAAAACGTAAAAGTGTCTGAACCATAGCGTGTCCCTCCTTCCAATGACTCAAGTAACCAATCTGCTTGAGCAGAATGTCAGTTCGTCCCATCCTTCCCAATTCCGCAATGCACAGGACGCGAAATGCAATATCTCCATCGACAATAGCGCGCAATGGACTTGTCTCAAGACTCAAAAGTACATTCGGATTATTCAAAAAAACATGCGCACTCGCAATAGTAATCGTAGGCGAATCCAATGATTCCTGACGAAGACGCCTGAGCATATTCTCACAACACATATGAAATGTGGGATTCATTCCCAAATCGCTCCCCATCAAATCACGCAAAATCTGTGTCTTCTCATCTAAAGTAAGTTTCCGAGAAGCTAAAGACGACTCGAGATAATCATTAATTTTCCGAGAATCTTCGACCGGTGGAATAGCGTCAAAATTGTCCATGGAACGTTTGTGAAAAATATCAATACCTCATGACATTATACCACAAAATACACAAAATGACAAAGCAAACAAAAGGGCTAAACCATGAGCTTTTCGAACCTCGTAGGGTCATCGTACGGACCGATAACGGCCAAATACATCTTATCGAGCGTGAAGGTCTGTTCGGCTAATCGACGGACATCCTCAATCGTTACCGCGTCTACCGCAGCCTGGATCGCATCCGGCTCCTTGGTAAATCCGTAGAGCACCTGATACTTACCCAGGAGATGCGCATATTCCTCACTATCCTCCAATCGCAAAATCATCTTTCCCTTGGTAAATTCTTTCGTCTTAAGGAGCTCTTTCTCAGTAATAGATTCCGAAGCGATTTTTTTATACTCATCCACAACCGCCTTGATAGCCATATCGATACGTGTCAAATCAACACCGGCATTCGTCGTGAAGATACCACTATCCGTGAACCCCTCAGCTGTAGAATTAATATAGTACGCGAGACCCTTGTCCTCACGAACATTCATAAACATACGAGAACTCATACCCGCGCCGAGCGCCACACTGAGAATTTTAGACACCCAGAAATCTTTATCAGTCTCAGCGATTTGAGGAAAACCGACACAGATATGCGACTGTTCTGTTTTGCGCTCACGGAGAAAAACTTTCTTTCCTTGATTCAATGGTTCCAACGCTGCATGATCGCGCGTGGCTTCTACCTGCGGCAATTCAGCGAAGTACTCAGCAACTTTCTTCACCACTTCCTCATGGTCAATATTGCCGGCAATAGAAATCACAATATTTTTTGGAACATACAGTGACTGCTTGAACGCGACAAATTCATCACGTGGAAGTCCCATAATCACATCGCGCGTTCCAACTTGATCCCAGCCCATTGGCTGATCTCCGAAAACAAGCTGCTCAAAATCCCAACCAATTTGATAGGTCGGCGTATCCTGATACATGTTGTACTCCTCCATAATTACTCCCCTCTCTTTATCAATTTCTTTTTCATCAAATGTCGCATGAATAAGCATATCCGAAAGAACATCGAGTGATGTATCCAGATGCTTGGCTGCGGACTTCACATAATATCCAACATATTCCTTTCCCGTGAACGCATTAAAATCCCCTCCTATATTGTCTATCGTCTCAGAAACTTCCCGAGCGTTCTTGTATTTCTTTGCTCCCTTGAAAAACATATGTTCGAGGAAGTGCGAAATGCCATTGATCTGTTTCGTCTCAAAACGAGAACCGGCTCGTACCAAAACGAGAACCGTCACCGCCTGCGTATTCTCCAAACGCTTCGTAACTACTCGAAGTCCGCTTGGAAGGGTAGATAAATTAATCATAGAAATATTGGGTCAAAAAGTGTGCGCCCTAGCAAGGGCAGTCCAGCAGGCACGCTAGCAAGCGCGTCTCTTGGAGGATAGTCCCTTTGGGGGTGTCCCTTAGGGGCGGCTCAGCCGGGTCAGTAGACCTGTCCCTCGGGGGAGAGTTGCCCATCGGGGGTAAAACAGCTCAATTAAGCCAACATAGGATACTCGTGGGGTGAAAAGAAGTCAAAGGGAACATAGTACCACCGGAAAGAATGAGATCTGAAAAGACCCCAGTTTTTCAAAAATCGGCTCATTGACTTTATTCCATATGAATTCATAGTGATATTATTGATGAAAAAGTGCAACTTTTGAAGCTAAAAGTTTTCCCGGGAGCTCCAGCAGGAGTTCTACTTGGTAGAAAAGAAATGAATCAGAAAATAAAAATAAAATATTACCATAGATCAGCTTTTGATGATTTTTGGAGTGGCTTACGAAAGCCGTTTTTTTGGTACTGGAAAAACTGGTGCCTTTTTAGATGAGATTCATTGCAAAATATAAAATATCCTTTCTGGCTTATGCCCGAGCACGGTCCAACAAGACTGTCCCTTGGGGAGAGATTTCAGCTTTAAAAATAGCAACGAGGCTCACAGGCCTTCAGACATAGCATAACTTTAGCTTCATTTTTCCCCTATTTCTTCTATACTATAAACCCATGGTTGAAGCACGCCGCCCAAAAACACCGTTAAATCGTTCCAAGATAATCCTTGCCATACTTTATGCAATTGTGGGGATCATTATTTTAAGGCTGTTTTGGCTTCAAGTTATTCGGCAAGGGTACTACCAAACCCTAGCTACCAAAGAACATTACGGCTATACCGAGCTGCCTGCACGTCGAGGAGAAATTCTCATTAAAGACTATAATTCAAACGAGCTCTATCGTTTGGCTACAAACACGACACTTGATCTCATATTCGCCGATCCGACTCTCGTAAAAAATCCCGAGAAAATAGTAGAGATGATGGCTCCACTTCTCTTTAATCTTCAAGAAGCAAGAGATGCGGATAGCGCGCGCATAGAAGAAGAGCGAAAAAAACTCGAACCTATTCTGACAGAAATTGAACAACAGCAAAAAGAATTAGAAGCGCTCGCGAAAGCAGCAAAAGAAAAAAGTGCAATTCCGACCCCCGTCATACCACCAAAACAAGTTACCCCACCGTCACCCGTCAATCCGGTAAAGCAACTCAGTGAAGATCAAAATAAACTTATTCGTCCTTTCACCGATGAAGAGTTAAAACAAACATTCAGGGCAGACATGCTCAACAAACTCACCTCCAAAAAACGAACACAAATAATTCTGGGAACAGATATTGAAGATGGGATTATTGAAGAACTAAAATTGAAAAACATTCCGGGTATTGATGCGCGGGTAGGAACGGTAACCATGTTTCCACTCAATATGACGAATCGAAGTTTAGCATTATCAACCCTTAGCGAATCCCTAAAAATCCCAGTCACGCAAATAGAAAAAATTATCGAAACGAAAAACAGATATGTAATCCTCAAAAGAAAAACCCCACCAAAAGCCTCTGAAAAAATTAAGGAAATTATAAAAAGCGACAAAACCGGAGACTATGACGGTGTCAATATACAATCGGAATATTATCGATTTTATCCGGAAAAAACTCTCGGAGCTAACATCATCGGCTATGTAAATAGTCTTGGCGTCGGTCTATATGGTATCGAGAGTAAATTCAACATCCAACTTCAAGGCATAAAAGGCGTATTCCAGACACAAAAAGACTCTATAGGTAGGCAAATTACCGTGGGAGAAAGCACTATTCAGCCGGCAGTAGATGGAGATGATATTGTGCTAACCATCGATCGATCAATCCAAATGAAACTCGATAAAATCATGGAACGAGGAGTGAGGGACAATAATGCCGACGATGGAGTAGGTATCGTCTATGACCCACAAACAGGGAAAGTGTTGGCCATGTCACATTATCCAACATTCGACCCCAATGCCTACGGAAAAATATTCGAAAAAGAAACGGTGAATCTTAAGTCGGAAGAAATCGCGCGCCTCGTTCCCGTTGATGAAAAAACCGGTCATTTCACGATGATTGTTGATATTCTCACCGGTGTTAAAATTAATATTTTCAAAGAAGTATACAAAGACGGAACCATTTCATACAAACGATACAAAAACAAAGTCGGTGCCGAAGCGTATCAAAATAAAGCCGTAGCATGGCCGTACGAACCAGGTTCAGTTTTTAAACCACTCGTAATGTCTGCCGCAATTGATGACAACGATGTAACTCCTGACACGCAGTACAACGACAATGGTCCAATTAAAACCGATGAGTTTACCATTAAAAATGCGTTGGAAAAATACTATGGCGTCATTACTATGACACAAGTTTTGGAAAAATCTCTCAACACAGGCATGGCATTCATCGCACGCAAAATCGGCAGAAACTTGCTCTATAATTATATTATGAAATATGGATTAGGAGAGAGAACGGACATTGAGTTTGGAGACGAAGCATCGGGAAAAATCGAACACTTCACGCAGTGGGCGGAATCGGAATTAATTACGCACGCATTCGGACAAGGTCTCACCGCTACGCCTATACAAATGGTTATGGCCTACGGTGCACTCGCTAACAAAGGCACGCTCATGCAGCCATATATCGTCGACGAAATTCGACAACCCGACGGAAAAGTTATTCACAACGAACCACGCGCCATACGTCAGGTCACCAGCGAACAGACGGCAAACGATGTCACAAAAATGCTCATTAGCGCCGTTGAACGAGGTGTAGCGACTCACGCTGCCGTTCCTAATCACTTCATCGCAGGCAAGACCGGCACGGCGCAAACGTATTACAAAGGCAAACCCCTCAGTGGATCCGGAACCACAAACGCCACGGTAATGGGCTACGCCCCAATCGACAAACCAAGATTCGTCATGCTTATCAAGCTGACGCGACCACGCAAGAGTGAGTGGGCGGACGCCACCGCAGCACCAATGTTCTCACAAATGGCCCAGTTCCTTTTCGACTACTACAACATCCCGCCGGACAAGAAAGGCGGCACAGTACCAGGATCTCAATCGGTCGGAGTGGACAGTTGAGACAATCCAACCGAGGTCTTTTTAGGACCAAATCTATTGACTAAATAGTAATTATATATTATAAAGTTTACTATGATATTTGAACCATCTTTTGATCGTGAAATAGTTCACGTCGGCGGAGAA
>CAYHGS010000022.1:3121-21066 GCA_964356305.1 uncultured Candidatus Peribacteria bacterium | reverse complement strand
TAAACCATATTTTTGCTTCATCTTCGGTCAGATAATCATTTGGTCGAAAATTCAAACCTTTCCCTCCGATAACTTCGAACATTCCAACTCCAGCAAGAGCATTAATGACAATGGCTCTATCCTGAACTTGATATTGATAACTAGCATCAATACTTCCCGAAACATATTTCACATCGGGATACATAGACTTGTATGTGTTATCCAGTGTTTCCATTTCTTTCGATTGACTTGGATTGTGAAAAAAATTTCTGAATATTCTATAAGCTGCCTCCGATCGTGTAATTTTTTCTTGAAGCTTCACAGGACTTGGATACATAAAGGGACCCTCGTTCATCGATTTAACTTTCAGATAACAATACTGCCATTCTCCAAGTTCAAATTTCCCATCAACAAGTCCTTCATCGCAGTCCATGATCGGAGATTCCGCTTTACTTAAATCAAGACCAGGTATTTTATCATTATTTTCCCCCCATCCGGACGTGAGATTGAGCTTTCTGTACATAATTTCTGTTACCAAATCTGCCATGGTTACATATTTTGGCTGTGTCTCTGGTGGCGGTGGCGGTGGAATGTAAGCATTCAGATCGCTATATTCTAACCGAGTAAGATCACGACTCTCCGGCACGATAGGTTCGCGCTTCATGCCAGCAAATCGGCCCTCCAGACCTGGCGTATTTAAATTTGCAATAACGGCAATCATGGCAATAATGGCGATTGATCCAACAATAATGAGTGATTTTTTCATAGGAGTGATATGTAAATTCAAATTATATATTTAATAGGAGTTCTCAGCTAACCATTCGCCAATATTGCCGCTCTTATCTGCTTAGTTAATACTTCTCGGGTATTGCTTAGTATGCTTTCGGAACATTTTCCTTAGAACTAGGATCTGCAATATCTCCTAGGTAATTCCACGGATTCCATAATTGACCTCCTTTGAGGTAAAGGGAATTCAAGTTCTTAAACCAAATTTTGGCCTCATTTTCTGTTAAATAATCATTGGGTCTGAAATTCAATTTTTTCCATCCTTCAACATCGAAAATTCCATATGTACCAAAAACAATGATAGCCGCTCTCTGTAATATAGGATGATTCAGACTATCATAATAAAAAATTTCCGCATCTTTGTACGTCATAAACGTCTCACTGCCTGTTTTAGGCGTTACATCCTTATAAATATTTTCATACCCAAGATTATCGGTGGCCATGAGCTGAATCGCATTCTTGTAATCATAACTATAGCCGTTTTCTAAAACAAAAGCTTGATATATTTTCACGGCCGCCTGTCCTCGTGTTATTTTTTCCTGGAGCTTGGCAGGAGTTGGAGAAATGCTGGCGTACTTTTTCAAGTAGCAGTACTGCCATTCTCCAAGTTCAAATTTTCCATCAACTAGTCCTGTATCGCAGTCCATGATCTTCTGAGAGGTTGCTTTACTTAAATCAAGGTCAGGCATTTTTTTCTTATTTTCTCCCCATCCTGACATGAGATTGAGTTTTCTATACGTAATTTCTGTTACCAAATCTGCCAATGTTACATATTTTGGCTCAGGCGGAATATAAGCATTCAGATCGCTATATTTTAACCGAGTAAGATCGCGACTTTCCGGTACAATGCGCTCATTGCGCTCATTTGCTCGAACATTAACCGCATCCCTACGAGCAAACTGCCCCTCTAAGCCAGTAGTATTGAAATTTATAATAACGGCAATCATGGCAATAATGGCGATTGATCCAACAATAATGAGTGATTTTTTCATAGGAGTGATATGTAAATTCAAATTATATATTTAATAGGAGTTCTCAGCTAACCATTCACCAGTCCCGCCGTATACGTACTCGCTCCCGTCTTCATGACGAGCAGTAAGCGATAGATAATCTCGGCCACCTCGGCGCGAGTAATTTCTTCGTTTGGCTTGAATCCATCTTCAGCGTGAGGAAGCAGATTCTTCTGTTTGGCAAACTGGGCAAAAACGGCGTACCAGTCATCATTTTTTACATCACTATAAGGAGCCTCGGTGACGACAGGTTCAATAGAAACCGGGGCGGATAGCAATAATATTTTCAAAAACTCACTTCGGGTCACGTTCTGATTTGGACGGAAAAATCCTCCAATGTATCCACTTGCGATACCATTCTGTTGTGCTGTTGCGATGTACGGGACATACCATGCCTTTGCATCAATATCGGCGTAAGAAAGTGTGCCGCTCGTATTGAGGAGCTGACGATTAGCCGTTTTCAGAGCAACTTTTAATACCTCAACACGTGAGATTACTTGATCAGGTTTGAATGTTCCATCTTCGTACCCTCCAAATACAGACTGCTGCTTAACATATTTAATAGCATCATAGGAAGATGAACTTCCTCCGACATCAGCAAAGATTTTTGGCTTATGGACAGCAACAACCGCGGCTGTCTTTTCCTCGACAATAGGAGCAACGACGACCGGTTCAGGAGCAATAATAGCGAATTCCTGAGATTGAGAGGCGACATCATTATAGAGAATCGTGAGCTGACCTTTGCCTGATTTCGGCGTAAGAATCTGGAGGATGAACTGCCCGCCAACGAGATCGTCTTCGATGATATTTGCTTTCGAAAGAATACCAACATCACCTGTTAGAAGCACAAGCGCTGAGCCATTAAAATGATTCAAGGTTGAGCCTGATGCGTCTTTCACGGATACGGTGAGTTTTACTTCTTCAGAGATTTGGTACAAAGTTTTACCACTAACGGTAAAGATTGGAGTTGTCGCTACGGGAGTAACAACGACTACCGTCTCTGGAGCTGGCGTAACGGTCGGAGTGACAACAGGTGCTATGACGGGCGTAACCACAGGCGTAGGAACAGGAGTAACAACCTGTGCTGCAGGCATAGATCCAGCGGCAAGAATAGGCGCGCTCGTTAAATTATTCTGAATAAATGTCATGGGATTAACAGTATTCAAGAGGGCTTTTTCTTTTCCGAGTCCCGCATTTAATGCACCGACAAAATCAAGTCCAGCAGCAGTTTGCTCCTGAAAGGTGAATGGCCAGTATGGGTGCCAAGGAGATTCAGCTCTATCAATCTGAAAGTGAATATGAGGCGTAGTAGCAAAACCGGTCTCACCGGAGAGCGCGATATTTTGACCACGTAAAACTACATCTCCCTCGGCAACTAACAGAGAGCCAAGATGACTGTAAGACGAATAATAGGTCGTGAGGACAGAAGGGTTATCTACGGAAGGAACATTGGTATGTTGCACAACGATATGTTTTCCAAAACCGCTTGTAAGTGATGCGACTTTTATGACGACACCATTCGCAATAGAACGAACGGGAGTGTTCATGGGAACCTTGATATCAATCGCGAGATGACTTCCATCATTTTCTTTTCCATTCAAATGGTAACTTCCCATGTAGGGAACCGAGTAGGTAATCTTCTGATTTCGAATAGCATCATCGGCAGGATTACCCCATTTCAAATTCTCAACCGGCTGCGCCAGATTAGTAGCGTTATAGACGGGCATCGGATTAAGTTTGTCTGAGGGAATTTGTTCGTAAGAATATTTATACTCGGTACTTTTGAGAGCGACCCAATTTGGTGCTTTCTCCACAGGATAAACGGTACCATCAAAAGCAGGGTGCTGCTTAACAGGTAGCACGCTTGCGAAGAAGTTTGAGCTCCCACCACCTACGATAGCAAATGATCCAAAGGCTAACACAAAAAGTCCAACCCACGCAACGGCGTGACGATGCTTCTTGCTCACCTCGAGCTGATGAATAGGACTATCGATGAATTGGTCGTCACTGCCGGATTCGTATGCCATTTGTATTTGTTTTTATGTTTCTCTATAGTATACCAGCTTTCCCATAAAATATCAAATGAAGAGACACACCTCGAAAAGTACCGGCCAAACTCACGAAATAGCTTCAGAAGTGCTCAAGGAGCTACCAAAAGGAAACATCATCTGCCTCTATGGTCAGCTTGGAGCGGGCAAAACGACCTTCACAAAAGGCATAGCTTTGGCGATGGGTATCACCGAGCAACTCATAAAAAGTCCAACGTATACATATGTCCGCGAAATCGAATCCCAGGGGAAAATAATATTTCACTGCGATCTCTATCGATTAGAAGGAAAACCGAGCGCGGCACGTGAAATTATTTCAGAGCTTATCAGTCGCCCCCATGATGTACTGATTATAGAATGGGCAGAATATTTAGAAGAGTTCATCCCGAAAAATCGAACAGACGTTCATGTAAGAGTCAGAAATGAAATCTCTCGCGACATCACCGTACAACATCACAAGAAATAAATGACTACAAGCGCACTACGTAAATTATATACGACATGCAAAACGCCTGTGCACGTGCAGAAACACATGAGACAGGTAGCAAGGGTTGCCGAGATTATTGCAAAAAAAATGAAAAGAAACGGACACGATGTGGACGTTACATTTACTAAAAATCTCGCCCTCGTTCATGACCTTATGAAGGCTCTTTCATTTAAGGAAAATAAAAAAATAAACATCAACGATGTTGTAATCACCTCAGAGATTCTCGCCGAGCACAAAGAAAAAGATCTCTCTCGTGCCGTTCTCAGCCAACAGTTTGACGCGGCAATTTCGACAACACATCCACTCAGAAGTATTGAGGAGATGATTGTCTACTATGCGGACAAACGAGTCGCCCATACGGATATTGTCTCGCTGGAGGAGAGATTTGAGGAGGGAAGCAAGCGGTATGGAAAAAGAAACAAGAATATTGAAAAGGAGATACGAGCACTGGAAGAAGAGCTTTCCTGTATGGCAGGGGAGAATATTGCTATGCTTCAATGCTGAACTATGCTGATTGCAGTCGTGCGAACGCCCGTATGAGTGCCAGCGTTCGAGGTCCTACGCGACCTGCCCCACTATCCTGTACGGAAAAGATAATTCTATGTGCCTTCTGAAAAGATATGAGAGCCATTTCTGTCTTGTCTCCAAACGTTCCGGTGACATCAGCCCTTGAGAGGTATCCTTCTTTTGAAAGAAATTTTTGGAGAGCAAGAGTTTGAGTCTTGTCTCCGCCCTTTTCGAGTCCTTCTTCGATAGGAAGAATTACCTTCGAAGTAGACGCGGCAGCCACCGTGTCGGTAACGGAAACATCCTGAGGCTTTGGATTGCGCGCTGCAATGAGCTGCTTGGTGTGGAAGCGTGCAGCAATAATTTCGTTGAGTCGAGCTCGTGTATCAGGTCCAAAGACCTGGGCGCCCACGTCACCCACCGAGGCGACAAGTCCCTGGGACTGCTGGAATTTGAAGACGGCATGAGCCGTAACAGGTCCATATAGTCCCGTAGGCTCAATCTTTAAAAAGTTTAATTTCTGAAGTTCATTTTGGAGCTGTCGGACGGCCTCTCCACTTTCATTCAAGGAAAGATCCTGAACGAGATAACTTGGAACATCTACGACGGTAATAGTCTTATTCTGGACGATAGAGGCAATATATTGCTTCTCAAGCGCCGCAACTGTTTTTGGGCCAAAGTATCCCGCCCCGCTATCGTTTTCGCTTTTTACAATATGCTGGTTGAGCTGAAACTGGTAGAGAGCGCTCTCAGTCTGATCATCAAACACTCCCGTAATTTTTACATCGTACCCCAAGTTCTTAAGAATTTCTTGCAGCTTCGTCACGTCATCGCCTTGATTGCCTCTTCCCATCTGTGAGGCCGGAAGCATGGATTTTTTTCGTTCCGTAAAAGCGCCCTCGAGGTTAAGACGAGTTGCTGGGCCGGTATGACCTGCTCCGAGCTCGTCATTGCTCGTAAAGAGGTTGTGATCCTTCTGGAAGGTATACACAGCTGCCTTGGTCTCCTCACCATAGAATCCATTCACCGCTCCGCTAAAATATCCGAGACTCTCAAGGGTTTTCTGTAACTTCACTACCTCGGCACCATGACTCAAATACCAAACGTCCTGAGGAAACATAGGCGGTTTAATATTTTTCTTGCGTGGTACCTCGGCAGACACAACGCCGGCAAAAGAAACCTCTTCCTTGATGGACGGATCAACTCCATAGACCGTAACTTCAATCACGCGTCGTCCCCAGCCCAAAGCGCGCTGAAGGCCGGTATCTCCATATCCCATCCAGATATCCAAACGATCATACTGCAGGCCACTACCGGCCTTTACGATAGCTCCACCACGATCGTGGACCGCAACGGTACCGATTCCCTTGATATACATCTTCGTCCCGAAGGCATAGACTTTTGGCGCGGCAACCATACCAGGGTATACCGGCGTACCATCTGCTCCATGAATACCGGAACCGTTCAGGGCAATATCGCTCGCATAGGATCCCGTCACATAATACTGCTGATCCGGCTGCGGCGAGTAGTAAGCAGTGATATCAAAATATTGAACTCGAGGGCCGTTGGTAGGAACGACTACGGCAGGCGTCGCTGCTGGCGGCTGTTCTTGTGCCCCGGCTATCTGAGCTCCACTCATAAAAGGCAGATAGGAGTTAAAGGAAATAGCCAACAAGAAGCTTGCGACAACTACACGAGCGGATGGAACTCTCACGGAAAGTATCAATTGTTGGACCGAGCATCGAAATCGTATGGGTGTATGCATAGGGCTTGTGTTTGTATGTATGTTTGATTTCATACAAGTATATCACAAAAAGGGGGTGGCCACCTTTATATACTATTGCCAAACAAAAGAAAAGTACTTTTACGCAAAAGCAAAGCTAAGCAAAGCTGAGGAATCTAAACTTCCCTAATCGCAATGCTTAGATTTTCGAGGTTGCTCTGAAAAAAAGCCAATTTATCGAACTTTGACCGCTGTTCCTGACCAATTTGGAGTATATCCAGTAATCTCTTTACGTGGTATAGCCGGATCACTAATGTCGTGCTTCTTTGAATTATATTCCTCATATTCTGGATTTACAGCCAGCCATCCACGCAAGTCACGACCGGGATCTAAATGTATGCTAACAACTTCCAGTGGTTTGACTTTTTCTCCAGTTTCCTCTGCGCGATCAGGGCCATTATTGTTCATAAGAGTATATTATATAATAACTGTATTATACTAAGAAATTGACTAATAGTCAATACCTAGAACCCAAACGGATCATCCTGCTTTTTCTTCGGGGCCGTAACTCCTCCGTTGGTAAGTCCCAGACGTCGGATGATCTCACGATCCACGAAGTCCTTGTCTCGGCCGTATTTCAATCTCGATAGCTGCTTAAAGGCCTCGGCGGCCGACTTGTCTCCCTTCTCCAGGTATGGATTCAACGGAGTGATACTAAAAGGTCTGGAAGGTTGGGTATCAATAGAGAGTTTCATGACCGCCTTGAACTTGTCCAAGTTGACCATGTCCTGATCACTAAACACCGGAGCCATTTCCTTCGCCATGTATTCTGCGTCCTGGGCACCAATCTTATAACTCAAAATCGTACCGACGTTACCGAAAATAGCCTCCTTGATACTCGACCCCTTCTTGTTGAGTCCACCGCCCTTGTCCTCGAGCTGAGCCAAGTACTGATGGGCGACCGCCATACCGAGACGATACTTACGAGCTTCAGAGAGAATCACCTCAATAGAATCCGTAACGTAGTTTTGGAACTCATCTATATAGAGGAAGAAGTCGCGAGGCTTTTTCCCCTGTTTCAGTAATTTCTGTCTACTCAACGCCGCCATCTGAATCTTCGACACCATAATCAAACCGAGAAGCTTGGAATTCATTTCACCGGTTTCACCCTTAGAAAGGTTAACCAATAAGATCTTTCCATTTTCCATAACATCGGCAACATTGAACGCCGACTTCGCCTGACCGATAATATTACGCATCATGGTATTCGTAACGAACTGACCGAACTTCGCCGCCAAGTACGGGATCATCTCCTGCTTCTCACGTTGTCCCGTCTTCGCCATCTGGTTATCCCAGAACGACTTCACGATAGGATTGGTAACCTTCTCTGTCTTGTAGGCGGCGTACTCGTCATCCGTAAACAGACGAACGATATCAGTAATCGAACCACCCTCCGGATCAGACATCAGCGTCAAACAACCGTTTCGGAAGTAATCCTGAATACGTGGACCGAAGATTTCTTCACCGAACAGCTTGATCATGATATTCATCGCCTCCATAGAGACCATTTCTTTTTCTTCCCAGGTATCACCCTCGAGCAAGTTCAATCCCATCGGTCGATCCATATCTCCCGGGTTGAAGTAGATCACATCATCAGCACGCTCTCGTGGAATAAACGGCATAATGTCCTCTATCAAACTTCCGTGCGGATCAATAATCGCGATACCATCTCCGTTACGCAGATCCTGTCGAATCATCGCCTGCAAAATAGAAGACTTACCTGTACCCGTTTGTCCAATAACATAGAAGTGACGGAAGCGATCATCTCGCTTCATACGTATCTCCTTTGTCTCTCCTCGATAAGTATTGTGTCCCAAGAGAATACCATCCGTAGGAATATTCGCGGGAGCTGGCGCTACCTTATAGTTCTGCCATACGATATTCGGATTCATATTGTAACGAATACTTGGAAGGTGATACAAACTTGCTAAATCTTCGGACGAAAGAATCATCTTCCTCTTCGATTCAAAAATTTTAATCCACTGAAGGAAGTTTCTCTGGAATTTTCTAAAAATAAATGATCGAACAAGCGGATCAATCAAATGATATTTAGAATGTTCAAATGAGTTCGCATTAGAAAAAGCAAACTGTCCAAACGACCGATAGATATTCGCGACATTAATCTTCGCATCCTTCAAATTCGGAGCCGTACAGACGATACGAATAATGGTGTCAAAACCGGGATGAGAATTTTTTTCATCCAATGCTTTCACCTCCTCGTCGCCGGCGGCCGTCATACGATTTTGCTCTTGCGCTTCAGGTTTATGCTCCTTGGTCATGAACGCATCGAACAACGCGGCGATCCATCCAATCGGATTGTACCAAGCAAAACCATGATGCGATTTATTAGCACTTTTTTCCTTAGCCAATTCGCGACCGGTATGCTGCCAATGATTAGATTCAGGCTTGATCAGAATCTGGATTGCCGCGCCCTCGTCCTTACCGAACTTCGACAAGGCATTCACAATAGAATTAAGTGGATCTGAATTAAGACGATTATAATTTTTAAAAGGAATATGATAGTCATCTTCAAGACTCATATAGCATCCATAGACCTTTGAATCCGGCTTGAAAATATTGTAATCCGGAACTTTTTCAATATGACAGTCAGGGTAAAAACTCGTCAGCTGCTTCTCGACGAATACCAATAAATCACGAGGCATAACCATGAAAAATCGCACCTCTCCATCAATAACGACATATTCCAAAGATAAATAATCCTGTCCGATGAAATGATACTTCCATCCCTTGTCGTACATACTATGAAGTGACTCATAGAAGTGCGTCATGATACCCATAATTTCTTTAAAGCTCTTCTGCGCCGAAAATGCCTGCGTCTCGCGCTCAACATCCTCCTTTGACTCCTTTCTCGGAACGCGAACCTGCAAAAACACCATATCCATCATACGTCGATGATCCATAGCATGGTGAATGAGATATTCCACGAGGTGAAAAAGTCCAAAAAGTCCTACAGCAATACCGATAAGCGAGAGAATTAGATTAAGATTCATAGATTGTTTCTGTTTGTGCGATGGAATGGTACATCAATTCATTATAGCAGAAAAGGTAGCTTTGAGGAAGCTGACAGAGCAGAAGAATGAGGAGAAACACCTCGTGAAGCTACAATAGTGATTGACCGTATGGTATATAAGTGTTTTAATGTACATACATAACCAATGTACACTATGCACAAAGAACTATCGCAGGCAGAAAGAGAGAGTAGGTTGTATGGAGAAAGAACTGAGTCAAGAATTGCAAGGTCGATCGATCAGGGCGAAAGTCAGAGAGAGCAAGCTAGAGGGAACATAAAACGTGGCATTGTTGCACTTATCATAACGGCAGGTGCGATAGTTGGACTAAACGAGGCTTCAAAATATCAGCTGCCAACCGCAAAAGACGTAGAAGAATGGGCCGCTGATAATCTTCACGGTCAGCGTTTTAATAAATAGATTGTAAGAGAGATTTATATCCTCTCGTACGTCTCTCTAGCGAACTCCGTAAAGAATCGGTGAACTTGTTTGTCGACCTTCACATCGCTCTTTCGAATGGGATTTTTGAGTCGGATACCACCAAAGGTTCGACATCGGCTGAGGGCTACATAGGTCTGTCCTGAGGCGAAACTTCCTGAGCCCAAATCAATAACAACCTTATCAAAAGTCTTTCCCTGGCTCTTGTGAATCGTGATAGCCCATGCCAATTTCAGCGGAATCTGTTCGAATGATCCTGCACTTTTTTGGGATAAGGATTGAGAAGAAGAGTCATACTCATAGCGATAGAGTTTCCACTCATGCGCCGTGACATGCACCTCCTTGCCTCCATGAATTTGAACGATGACAGCTCGTGGAAGAATATCGGTAACCTGACCGATAGTGCCATTGACCCACTCTCCATCGACGTCATTGTTAGCAAACATCACTTGCGCCCCAACTTTGAGCGTAAGTGCTTGATCCGCCGGATACTGCTTCATATCGAAGCTTCCCTTGATCGTGCTCGAGAAGGAATGTGAAGGAGCTTTAAGCTTGGACAAACGCGCATCGTTGATATCCGCTGCTAACTGATTCGTCGAGGTGAGATAAATACTATCTGAATCATGCGCACCGGAATCGAGCACCCTCGAATTAATCGCATTGATCTGCATATCCGTCACGGTATTTACGCGAATGGCATTAAGAAGGTCGATGAATGCGTCATCACTCTGACGATAAATTTTATCAAGTTCGACGAGCTCCATATAGAACCGCTCATCACGAACCGACTTCGAATGGAAGAACCACGGACTCTGATAAAACTCCGCAAAGAACTCCTCCTCGTGACGCATAACAATCGGTGGGAGTTGGTAGAGATCCCCGATAAAGACCATCTGTACGCCACCAAACGGCTCTTTATTCCTCCGTGCCGACTTCAAAAATGCATCGACGCAGTCCATGAGATCAGCGCGAACCATAGACACCTCATCGATAATAATCGTTGTCAGTGAAAGATACAGTTCTCGCTTCGTCGCTTTCGCTCCTTTCTTTTTCGCTTTATCGATCGTAATGCCCGGAATAAAACCAAAGAATGAATGTATCGTCTCGCCCTGTACATTCAGCGCCGCTACACCCGTCGGCGCCAGCACGACAACCTTCTTCGCCGTCCGCTCCATGAAGTGTGTCAATAGTGTCGACTTTCCCGTCCCCGCCTTACCAGTGAGGAATATGCTATGATGCGTCTCCTCCATCAAATGCATCGCGCGGTTAAACTGCTCATGTTGTTCAATAATCATGGGGGCATACTATCCTAACTCCAGCCCGTTTGCACGGCAGATACTATAGTATTTCTTCATGCATAGTGAATTATACAATATAATTTGAATATGTTAAGAAAGTAATATATGATTAGAACGTATAATGCACCACATATGTCGCTCGATAAAAATGATCATATTGATACCTCACTACCTTCAAAAAGAGGTACACTCAAGCATCTTTCCGGTATGGTCGATAGAATAGCCATCACGGGAAACCCTGGAGAAAAGGAAAAAATTGATACATTAATCGAGGCGCTTGAGGCTGTAGATATTGCCGATTTTTTACCTGAAGGCGTAAGGGGGCATATTGTTGATTCGCCGATGCCAATTGGGAACGAAGAATATCGTGTAAACATGACGAGACCGCTTTTAAGTATGAAGATGCTGCTTGAGCTCGACGTGAAACCAGGACAGACGGTATTAGAAATTGGGTACGGAAGTGGATTTGTAACCGCCTTATTGGCACATCTCGTTGGTCCGCAAGGGCGCGTCGTAGGATTAGAAATACATCCCGATATCGCAAAATTTGGAGAACAGAATGTGGAAAAGTATCCGGAGCTAAAACGAAGAGTCAGTCTCTATGCGGATGATGCTGCGTTATTAACACGGACGTCGGTTGCACAAGCGCTTGGTCTACAGCAGCAAGTCGTAAAGAAATTTGATAGAATATTTTGCGCCGCCCAGATGCTCAAAATTCCAGATAGCATAGCGGCTCTTTTAGAAAGAGATGGAAAAATGATTCTGCCGAAACAGCATGAGGCAAGATTTCCTCATATCGCCTATATAAAAAGAGCAGTATGGTTCGGCGACAAACTTATAACGATAAATCCCGGTATTGGGCATCCGATGCCCGCCCAATTTATCTCATTTATGCGAAAAGATGAACGGGGTAAATTTGTTCAAAATAATGGAGAAACATAGGGAGAGTAGGGATTCGCCTACCACTTCCCACTCCCTCCACCACCGGAAAAACCACCACCTCCAAAGTCGGAACGATTAGAGCTCGAGGAAGAGCGTGATGATGAAGAGGACGACTTAGAAGATGTACCGCGGAATCGGCCAACGAAGCGTGTAGGATCGCGACCATTATAGCCATTTTGTGACTGACGAAAGGTTTTGTGCTTATCAAAATATAACTGAAGTTTTTCAAGGATAGACGTGGAAACAATGCCAATAAATAAGCCAGGGAGACAATAGAAAAAAGTGACGCTAGAATCGGCAAGAAGAAATAAAAATGGAAGAAATGACCAGATAATGATTGGCCAATATGTGAAACGTAATTGCAAAATTTTAGAAAAGAATACACGTACAAGATAATAGAAAGGCCACGAAAGAAGCGTGAATGCGACGAAAATAACACCAAGATAGGAGAGATAATCGAAAATGGTAGTAATACCAGAACCCATAGGGATAGAGATTATTTATTCCTCCTTCATCACCTCAATATGCATCTCGGCTACCTGTATGGCAGGGATTTCTGAAGGTGCGCCCATCATGAGATCTTTGGCTTTTTGATCCTTCGGGAAGGCGATAACCTCACGAATATTTGGTTCGTTTTGGAAGATCATCACGAGACGGTCTATGCCCCATGCGATACCGCCATGTGGTGGAGCGCCATACTCGAAAGCTCTCAGCATGTGTCCGAAACGAATCTCGCAGTCTTCTTTGGAAACTCCAAGTACCTCAAAAATCCTTGCCTGTTCGGTAGCATCATGGATACGAATACTTCCACCACCGATCTCTGAGCCGTTAAGGGCGAGGTCATAAGCCTGAGCACGAACATGTTTTGGATCGGTATCGAGCATCGAAACGTCCTCCTTCATGGGAGCCGTGAAGGGATGATGAGCAGAAACTAAACGCTTATCTTCCTTGCTATACTCGAATAATGGAAACTCATAAATCCAGCAGAAGGCGAGCTCATCAGCTTTTCGTAGGCCTAGTATATCTCCGCAGGCCAAGCGAACTTGTCCAAGTGCGGTAGCGGCGGTATCGAAGGTATCGGCTCCGAAGAAAACGATATCACCCGTTTTGGCCTCACATTCAGCCACTAATTCCTTCATACCCTGTTCTGAGAAAAACTTCGCAATAGGGGATTTGACTCCAGCCTCTTCCATGACAATATAGGCCAAACCCTTGGCTCCATAAATTTTCGCGACTTCAGTGAGATCGTCGATCTGTTTACGCGTAAATCCGGCAGCACCCTCAACGCGAAGGGCGAATACGACTCCCTCTGGCTGCTCGACCGCGTCGGCAAAAACTTTGAATCCACAACCCTTTACAAGTTCGCTTACGTCACAAATCGGCATATCAAATCTCAAATCTGGCTTGTCTGAGCCATATTTCGACATAGCTTCCTTCCAGGTAATACGTGGAAACGGCTTCTTGAGTAATTTTTTATTCGGAACAAATTTCTCGACAAGCTCGATCATCAAACCCTCTGTTAAGCTCATAATATCCTCAGCATCGACAAAGGACATCTCAATATCAAGCTGAGTAAACTCAGGCTGACGGTCACCACGCTGATCCTCATCACGGAAACATCGAGCAATCTGGAAGTAGCGATCCATACCGGCCACCATCAAAAGCTGTTTCATCTGCTGTGGAGACTGAGGAAGTACGAAAAACTTTCCCGGGTAGACACGTGAAGGAACGATATACTCACGTGATCCCTCAGGAGTTCCTTTGATCAAAATAGGTGTCTCTACCTCAACGAAATCGTATCGATCCATGTAGTCTCGCATCGTCTTGATGATCTTGTGACGAGCTACGATATTGTTCTTCATACGTTCACGTCTCAAATCCAAATAACGATATTGTAATCGAAGTTCTTCATTGGCGTCTTTCTCGATATCAATTTCAAATGGGGGGGTTTTGGAAGGATTCAAAACCTTCAATGATTTTACGGCCACCTCAACTCCGCCTGTAGGCATATTCTGGTTCTCAGAGCCTTCCGGTCGAGCCCTGACGGCACCGGTAATCTGCAATACGAATTCACTTCGAACACTCTCGGCAAGCTCATGCGCGCCCTCCTGAGACGGATCAATAACAATCTGCGTTAACCCATATCGGTCTCGGAGATCAATAAAAATCAAGCCACCATGGTCACGTCTTCGGTGTACCCAACCGGCTAAAGTAATCTCGTTGCCAATATGAGAAGGTCGTAATTCGGAACAGGTATGGGTACGATACATAAAAAATTGATAGAAAATGTAGGTGAAATCGTGGGTATATTAGCCTATCTTTGGTTGTTGGAAAAGGGCTTCCAGCTCCTCTTTGACCTGACCCTCAAAAGAGACACCCACCGGGAGACGAATTTTCCGCACATCTTGGCCATCGCGGAGATGTATTTCCGTAGGATGAACACCGGTATGTTTATTTAAAATACCTTTAATGGCAGCCATAATTGGCGCTGGAGTATCCTTTAAAATAGAAACAATCAGCGTGTCTCCATCAATGCGAACCGTTGGTCCTGATATGCCAGAAGCTTCTCCAAAATGAACCGGTGTCTCCTCATTCCCATGATCCTCCGCAGTCAAATCTCCCTCCTCAACTATGGGTTTTTCTTTTTTCACCTCATCGGGAGCAATAACAATCATCTGGCGACGAACTTTCTCCTCAGGTTTGTACAGCCCAAGCTCCTTTGCCTTCGCAATCATACTCTCAAGTGACATGCTCGAAACCGCATCAACCGTCAGGTTATATTCATTGCGCCGTAAATCGAGACGTCCGGTTACAATAACGATATGATCCTGTTTCAATTTTTCCGCGAACATCGCATAGGATTTCGGGAAGACGACGGCATTGATTCTACCCGTAGGATCCTCAAGCAAGAACTGCATCATATACGTTCCAGACTTCGTAAAGATCTTCTTGGGGTTAGTAACAAGTCCGGCAAACTGCACGCTCTTCCCAATATATTTTTTGGTAATTTTTTCAGCAAGGAGAACTTTTTTCCCAAAATAGGATTTTAATCCTTGCAAAGGATGACTCGAAACATAAAGCCCCAGATATTCTTTTTCCCATCGCAAACAGTCGGTACGTGCCGCAGGAGGCGCTTTCTCAAGAGAGAATTGAGGAATACCATCATCTGATCCAAAATCATCAAACAGTCCTGTCTGACCCTGAGCCTTCCCCCCTTGATGCGATTTGGAATGCTGCACGATACGATCAAAATTTTCAATTAATGTCATGCGTTCTCCAAATTCTTCAAGCGCTCCGCAGTAGGCTAGCGCGCTGAAAAGTTTTTTATTAATGCAGTGGGACGGGACGCGTTCGGCAAAGTTTTGGATGGAAGTAAAAGGCCCACCTTCGTTACGAATTCGCAAAATTTCTAACACTGGAGCCTCACCAACCCCTTTCACGGCCGATAAACCAAAACGAATCTTTCCAGCCTCAACAAGCGTGAAGTTAGACTCCGACTCATTGATAGATGGAGGAAGTACCTGAATGCCCATCGATTCACACTCTTCAATTTCAATGGCCATGCGATCCAAATCACCCTGATCACACATGAGCAGCGCCGTCATCAATTCATCGGGATAATTACCCTTCAAATACGCCGTCTGATAAGCAATCATACCATAACAGGCACCATGCGCTTTATTAAAACCATAACCTGCAAACGGTTCGATAACTTTTTCAAAAACTTCCTCGGCATTTTTCCTCGTATGTCCTTTTTTAACAGCCCCCTTGAGGAATTTCTCCTTTTGTTCAACAAGAAGTTCCATGATTTTTTTACCCACAGCCTTTCGCAATAAGTCCGCTTCTCCAAGCGAGAATCCAGCATATTGCTGTGCGATCTGAAGAATCTGCTCCTGATACACGGCAACACCATAGGTCTCATTCAAAATCGTTTCAAAACTTTTATCCAGATAATGCACCGATTCAGGATGATGTTTTCCTTTGATATAACTTGGAATCCAATCCATCGGACCGGGACGATAGAGTGAAACCATCGCAACGATATCATTGAAGTTCGTAGGAACAAGCTCTTTCAAATAACGTCGCATACCGCCGGATTCCAACTGGAATACTCCTGTCGTCTCACCCTTCTGCAAGAGCGCAAAAGCCTTTGGATCATCTTTCGGAAGATTATTTAAATCAATTTCTATACCACGGGAACGTTTGATAATTCCCAATGCCTTTTCCATAACCGTGAGATTTTTTAGTCCCAAGAAATCCATCTTGAGCAGACCAATCTCCTCAATCGGCTTCATAGAATACTGCGTCACAATATCTTTTTGTTCACCGCCGGCACCAAACTGTAAGGGTGTGTATTGAACTAATGGCTTAGAGGAAATGACAACCGCACATGCGTGCGTACCGGCATGCCTAACCGTTCCTTCTAACTCCATGGCATCATCAAGCAATACTCGAGCCCGCTCATCTTTTTTATAAAGTTCCTTCAGCTCAGGATCCTTCTCGATCGATTCACGAAGGGGAACGTGTTTGCCCTGAACCGGAGGCGGAATTTTCTTGGAAACAGCATCAACTTCAGCATAAGGATAGCCAAGTGCACGGCCGACATCTCGAACCGCGGCCCTGGAAGCCATCGTTCCGAAGGTGATAATCTGAGCGACATTTTCGCGACCATATTTTTCGATAACATATTGAAGCACTTCTCCGCGACGTTCATCAGCAAAATCGACGTCGATATCAGGCATCGATACGCGCTCAGGATTCAAGAATCGTTCAAAGATGAGTCCATGCTCAAGCGGATCGAGCTGAGTGATAAAGAGAGCATAGGAAAGGAGAGAGCCCGCGGCGGAGCCGCGGCCCGGACCAACCACGATGCCGCGCTCACGCGCGGCCCGTATGAAATCCCACACAATGAGAAAGTACGCATCAAAACCCATCTGATGCACAATCCCGAGCTCATATTCGAGCTGCGCTATAACCTTTTCCGAAGGGGCTCCATCATACCTCACTTGCAAACCTTCATTACACAACTGCCTCAAATACTCATCGGGCGGCACATTATTCGGCGTATCAAAATTCGGCAATAAATTCTGATGAAGAGGAATTTCAATATTACACATCGCAGCAATCTTCAGCGTATTCTCGATTGCCTCCGGTACATGCTTAAACGCCTCTTTCATCTGCTCCGGAGTCTTCAACGCAAAATTCCCGGAAAACTTCATTCTGTTTTCATCATAAATATTTGTTCCGGTCTGAATCGACAAAAGAATGTCATGTGAATGGTGCTCGGACTCTTTTACATAATGAGAATCTCCTGTCGCCACTAAGCCCACTCCAAACTTCCTCGAAAGAGCGATCATACCTTCATTTATAATAGTCTGTTGCTCCAATTCCGGATTATCCTGAATTTCCAGATAATAATGATCCGGCCCTAGCATTTCCTTATATATCATCACAATCTCCTCAGCTTTTGCTGTATCACCGGACAAAATCGCTCGACTCACCTCACCATTGAGACATCCACTCAATACGATTAAATCCTCTTTATAGACACTCAATAGCGCATGATCAATACGAGGTTTGTAGTAAAAACCCTCCAAATTCGCCTTCGTTACAAGCTGCATCAAGTTTTGATACCCTT
>CAYHGS010000022.1:0-3021 GCA_964356305.1 uncultured Candidatus Peribacteria bacterium | reverse complement strand
TAAAAACCCTCCAAATTCGCCTTCGTTACAAGCTGCATCAAGTTTTGATACCCTTTATAGCTCGTCGCCAGTACCGTCAAATGAAAAGGCTTATTATCAATACCGGCCGACTTATCAAAACGTGTTCGCTGAGCCACATACATTTCACATCCTATAATAGGCTTAATTCCAGCCTTCTTCGCAGCTTTATAGAAATCAATCGCCCCATACATTACTCCGTGATCCGTTACGGCCAAAGCCGGGCAACCCATCTCCTTGGCACGTAGAACCATAGCATCCGGTGACCTGAGTCCATCCAGAAGGCTATAATAGGAATGGGAGTGGAGGTGAACGAATGACATTTTAAAGCTAAAAATTCAAAAAAAACAGGAATAAAAACGGGAACGGGATCCAACCGCTGCTGCGGTCTGGTGCCTGGGAGAGGACTCGAACCTCCACATCTTGCGATACCAGCTCCTAAGGCTGGCGTGTCTGCCATTTCACCACCCAGGCGTTTGGATAGCCCATTATTTGTATCATGCCTGACAGGAAATTTAAAGCCAAAAATAATATTGTTATCAGTAAAATAAGCGAGTAGCCTTCTAGATATTAATTCTTTTAAACAATTTTAATATGGCTCTAAATGAAGCTTTGAGGCATTCACCAAACCCCTTGGCGCGTGGACTTGGAAGTGTGATAACCGGGGTGACGCTTGCGGGTGAAGCAATGGCGTCGGAATTAAGATCACGCGTGATTGATGACAAGGTAACGGACGAGCAGCTAGCCGAGCATGAGAAAATTATTACCAAAAATTATGGCCCTCCTGAACCATACCTACGTCGATCAGCAGATGCATTCCTGTATGAAGATGACGGAAACGGACGCGCATGGGTTGATGGAATGGGGGCATATTCAGCAGCAAACGTAGGAAATCGTAATTTGCGTGCAATAGGAACTGCAGTTGCCGCTCTCGTAAGGACCACCGTTCTCGCACGCTCACGTCGAAGCCCCGAGTTAGCACTCGCCGGAAAAGAAATTGAACGTTTTTTTGGTAAAGACCTTATGTTCCTTCCAATGAATACAGGATGTGAAGCCATCGAAGGTGCCGCAGTAATGGCTAAGCTCGCATTTAATAGACATCCACGTTTTGCGGAAAAACGAGAACAATTAGCCTCAGAAGGCAGAACGCCGCGTGCCATATATTGCGAAGAAAATTTTCACGGAAGAAGTCTGTGGGCAAAGAGTGCCTCTGCCGAACCGGCATACAAAGATCCATTCAAACCATTAACAATGGAGAAAGAAATGGGAATAGTGAAATACGGAGACCTCGCTGCCATGGAGCATGAATTTAAAAAAGGCGATGTATATGCCTTTGTCGTAGAGCCAATTCAGGGCGAAGGTGGAATAAAAGTCGCAGCAGCGGAATATTATGCAAAGATGCGAGGTCTCTGCGATCAGTACAACGTATTACTGATTATGGATGAAGTTCAAACCGGTTTTGGACGAACCGGAACACCGCTTGCACAGCAACAGTTTGGTATCCAGGCAGACATGACTGGCATTGGGAAATCAGCAAGCGCTGGACTGTGGCCCGTATCTGGTGCGCTCATCAAAAAAGAATATGGAGATCTGTTGCAGCCGGGCGAACACGGATCAACATTCGGCGGAGCACCTGCCTCCATGGCTCTGATGCGTGAAGCCATCCGTGAACTTGAAGACAGAAATGGATGCGAGCGTTCACGTGAAAATGGAAAATGGTTTCAAGAAGAACTGGCAGCGATGTGCAAAGGACTTCCAGGTGTTGTGGAAGTTCGTGGAATGGGACTTATGATCGGCATCGAGCTGAACAGCAGTGCAGGTGAAGTCTGCCAAAGGCTCAGGGAAGCACCGTTTATCTACAAGGGAAAAACAATTGAAGGATTTTGGACAAACGACGCACATTCAAAGGTAATTCGTATATCACCACCCCTGACGGTAGATCCAAATTTACTGCGAGCAAGTCTCTACAGTTTTGCAAAAGCCTTAGGTCACCAAAACCCGGAACAATATAGAGCAAAGGATTTGGAAGCTCCCTACAACGCGCAGGAAATCGGACAGAGTGTACTCAACGAGGCGAAATACTTTGGCGGACGAATTCAGAGATTTATGGCAGCTCTATCAGCCAAGAAGTAAATATTCATGGTATAAAGCAAAGCAGGCCATAATACATATGGCTTGTTTTGCGAAACAAAAATATAGAGCGGAATAAAGCAAAAAACTTGACAAATTTAATAGTGTTGCCTAAATTGATTACACGAAGGAACTATATATTAACGGGAATAACATGCACGATTTAAGAAGCGGTACCCCGCGTCGTCCAACAGAGGAAGAGGTTGCTTTAAATGATAGAACCCATCAGAGAGGGCAGATAGCTACACGACTAGACCAAAAGAAAAGTGAGACCGAGAAGCGCTTTGCGGCGTTATGGCAAAGAAAAAAGGAGCTTTCGAGTGAAAAACGCGATCATGTGGCAGCCATAAGCGCAGTTGAGATGTTATCATCAAAGCGACTCGAGCTTACAGAAGAATTAACAACAGTGAGCGATGCTCTTGTAGAGCTCGGACATCAGTTAGCGGCACGTAATTTTTCCGCAGGGAAGAATGTAGCAGAGCTCTACAATCGAAGCATGACATTATCTTCGAGTTTAGAAAGAAACTTTAACGCTCTTGGTAACGCACAGTCCACAATCTCGAGTCTCGCCCCAAGCGCAGCGCAGTACGATCAGGTTGTTGTCCTCATCGCTCAGATGGATGAGTTTTTTGCGAAGCTGAATGCAGCCCTGAATGGCGTTATTGACGAACACATCCTCCCACCAGCTGAAGCTGAAGAACAAGAACTTGACAAATAAGATACTATTGCCTAAAATGAACCCTTAATCCTCTCAAAAGCCAAAAATAAGAATAAAATATATATTTGACAAGGAATCCATTAATACATATTGTAAACCCCGCTCAGTAACCACCAACCTCTATGGAAACCACACTAGAAAGCCAAGATAAAAAG
>CAYHGS010000021.1:0-21176 GCA_964356305.1 uncultured Candidatus Peribacteria bacterium | reverse complement strand
GCAAAAAGGTCGTCACCAAAAACAATTATGTAATTACAAAAAAAGAAAAAATAAAATTACGAAAAAAGAATCCATAATAAATATTACCGTGAAAAAACAGTCGCTTCCAAAAAAAGACTACATTGACGAATACAAAGACTGGCAAAATAACCAAAACAATCCCGGCCACTTTACCGGCGGCCGAACTCCCATCTGGTTATCCCATCCGGGCAAACCAAAACTCCTCGGAATCGTTTTCTTCATCTTCGGCCTCATCTACAGCTCGTGGACCGTGTATAAAATAATCCAATTATTTCAACTAGAACCATCTTTTGGAGAAATTCTCTCTATCATATTCCTAAACATCCCATCAATCGTGCTTCTCTCTGCGGGAATTGTATTAATAAAAAGGTCACGTCACCCATAATCAGTTGACACATAAACAAAAACAAATATAATCACACTCATGAACTCCTTCAAAAACACCCTTGCAGCCATCGGTATGGCGATCATACCCACCGTCGGTTGCGCAAAATCAACACCCAATCCGGCAGCAATAGAATGCATACAAACCGAACCAACTACGAGAATTATAAATATGCGTGCTTCCCTAACGTTTATAGCACCAGGAAATGATCCATCTCCTACAATCCTTACGGACGAGCAGAGACAAGACGCAATAGAATTTGCAAAAGGAATAACGTCACTTGAAGTCGCAATACTACAACAAATTGCAGTCATATTTAGAGATGACTGCCATGGAGATCTATGGCATTTTTTTGTACAAACTCATGCAGAAAAAGACCAGGAGAACCACATAATTATGAAAGCCAAAGCGATGATTGAATTTAGAACGAAACCATCAGCAGATGTAGAAAAATGCATGAAAGAGGTTGTGAAAGAGATACGGAGGAGCATGCATGCTAAAAAAATCATGCGAAATCTCGAATGCGTTCTATCCGAAGACGATGTCCAAAAAGGAAACAGTGAAGAAGATGCCCGGCTCAAGCCAAACCTCAATTATAAACCGATAGGATTAGACTGCGAAATAAACTAGTCCCTACTCAACTGCAACTTTGGCGGCAATGGCGTATCGTCAAACGATGAAGTGTCTTTATCTATTGGCATACTCGCGACTTCAGAAGTCTTATTTGTATCAACAGAAGGAGTGGATTTTATAGTAGCCACAACTGGAATTTCTTCAACGTTTTCAGGCTTCATAATAACATTCGCCGGATTCTTCAAAGCGACATACTGAACCTCCAAACTTGCTCTTCGGGCAGGAATATCATTATCCAACGCTAACTTCTTGGATGTTTTTCCGACTACCAAAGTATCCACATCCTTAATACGCTGTTGGTACTTCCCAAGCGCTTTTGCATAAGCATCCTTCAAGCCCTTGTCCTGCAAGACCTGCGCCTCGGCCAAGAACTGAGAAGCCTGATCTAGGGCGACACTCAACTTCTGATCTTCGGGAGCGACGACAAAATCTCTCTCCTCAAGCGCGACTTTCACATCATACAAACTTGAATCCGGTTTTGCGGACAATAATTTTGACCTTGCGGATTGTAACACGGCGGCGGCAAGCTTTTTGACATCTTCATTTTGAATACCATCAGCCTTGCGAGCCGTAGACTCAAGCTGATCAAAAGATCCACGTACATTATCAGTTTTCACATCTACCTTTCCTAAAACTTCATAAAACGACTTCTCGGCAATATTGAGCTCCAACTTAAACCGTTCGTTGCCATCAAAGGCGAGCAACAGCGAAGCATTCTCCTGTAACACACCACTTGGTCCTGCCACTACGCCCTGATTTTGACTTTGAGCATCAGCGATGAGCTGAGCATCTTTTTGCAAGTTAACACTTACCCATTCCTTCTCAGCACCTTTCAGTTGAATTGGTTCAACACGACTTTTCCCGGCATTTGATCCAACCGCCGCGTCCGTCACCAGCTGAAAACCTTTCACGACTGTTTTTGCCTCTGCTGCTTTTTCCTCAGACTTTTGCGGAAGCGACACGTTCACGGCATTCTGGAAAACCTGAACCTGCGATGAACCATTCTCGGAAGAAACGCTAAAGGTCGCCCTCTTAGAGGCCGAAGCAACAACGTCATTCACCTTCACCTTGAAATCAGAATTTTTTACAAAATCAAACACACTCGACCAGAGCATTCCACGCTCCAAATCCAACTCAACACGATGATCAACACCAAAATTCTCCGAACGAAGCGACTGAAAAGCCACGTCCGTATTCGCAAACAATCGAGTAAAGCTCTTATCAAAATATTTCACCTCCGCGCGACCATCTTCGCCCGTGCGCAACTCATCACCTTCTTTTAACTCAAATCCTTGTTGAGCTGGTGAGGTCTGCCCATCGCGAACGACTTGAACATCACCAAAAACCTCATGTACTACCGTAAACTCTCGGGCATAGGTTACGGGAACTCGAAGTACATAGGCGAACAAACTCAAGGCCAAAACGCCACCCAGCGAAAAACTCGCTGTAAGTTTTTTAACCAATCCTCCAGTGAACCAAGAGGCAAAAATAGATCTCTCCGGCAAAGCATATAACTTTTCTCGAATAATCGCTCGTCGAACAGGACTCAAAACAACCTTCTGGGAAGAGCTGCGTATCCAAGAAATTAATCGATCAAGTAAATACGACTCATTTTCCACATCCGCCTCTCCTGGCGAAACAGCATCTTGAATTCGCTCAAACATATGAGCCCTGATACGACTCTTCGCATCGCGACTCATAGGAGAAAAATGGGTAACCTGCAATGCTCGCAGATTTTCACCAAGCTTCTCGAGAACAGACTCCATCTCGGCGTCGAGCTCACTATCATCCGTATTGTTGTATCCAAAATTGTTCATAACTCAACACTTATAACGAAGGAAAGCCAAAAACGTTACCAGATCTGCCCCGGAGGGGTAGATCCGGATCCCGTTCCCGCTCCTTCAGCTTTTAATCCCATCTCCTCAAGCACCCCTCTCAAAGCCTTCAGGGCACGAAACTGCAATATCCTCAAAGATCCCTCGCTCTTATCCAGCAGCTTTGCGATCTCCTTATTGGAGAGCTCATTAATATACTTCAACACCAAAACCTGCTGGTAATCATCTTTCAGACCCTTCAGGGCTTTTTGAAGCATCGCATTCTCCAAACCTCGCTCGGTAACAATCTTCGGATGATACTCAGCCCGGTACTCCTGATACTCCTCAGTGATCGCCTCAATCGTCTTATTCGAACGATAGTGATCCACAACCAAGTTGTGAGCAATACGGAACAACCATGAAGAAAAATTATCCTTTGTCTGTTTGTACCCGGCAATCTTCTCCCACGCCTTCACAAAAACCGTCTCTACCAAATCCTCAGCATCCTCCGCACTCACACGAAAGTACACATAGCGATAAATCGCATCCACATACTGCTCATACAAAGCGGCAAAAGCATCCTTGTCGCCCTGCTTGGTCTGCTCAACAAGCTCCTGAATCTGAGTCTCGGTCATCATAAAAGAAGTATACTGATTTGAAGAAAAACGTTACAGGCATGAGATTTTTATCTCATTATAAAGAACTCCAACGCCTTTTCAACCTCTTTCTTGGATCCTACAAAAATAGGCGAACGTTGGTCTAGATGCTCTAGTGGTTTATCCAAAAGTGACATCACTCCATCACTGGCAGCGCCTCCCGCCTCCACCATGAGAAAGCTCATCGTTCCGCACTCATAGAGCAGTCGCAATTTTCCATGTGGCTCATCGCTGTATCCTGGATAGGTAAACACTCCCCTTCCTTTCACAAGAATATGATTCATATCCGGAACCATGCCTCCTGAATAACGAAGCGTGTACTGATTCGTAAGCCAATAATCAACGAGCGCCTTGTACTGAGGATTTTTCGCACAAGCCCGTAAATTACCAGGGGCAAAATACCTGCCCTCATCATCAACCTGAATCTTCTCTTTCTGTAGCTCAAAACCACCACTCGTCAGCAAATACTGATGCGTTCCCTTGCCGGCAACCGCGACGAACAATGTCGTTCGAGGACCATACACGGCTACAACAGCTACATGCATCTCGCTCGCCTTCTTCCCGATAAAAGAACCCTTCGGATAAATGGCAATAATCGTTCCAACGGCAAAATTAACATCAACGAGTGACGAACCATCGAGCGGATCGAACGCCACAGAGAACTCACCGTCTGCATGCAGCTCCTGCTCATTATCTAACTCTTCGGAAGCAATCATGTGAACACTCGCCACCTTCTGCAACTCTGCAGTCAACAAATCATTTGATACGACATCCAACTTCAGTTGATTTTCTCCGAAAACATTTTGCGTACCGGCATATCCGGATACCTCGCCCGTATGTACAACACCAGCAATATCAAAAATACCCTCCGCGCAGGCAATAACAACCTCGTGAAGAGCACCATTCACTCCAAGTATTTTGAGATGTTCATCGAGCTGCATAGAATGTATAAAAAATAGACAGCATAAGATTAGCGAATACAAGCCAAAAGTCAACAAAATTAGTGAGCATATATTTTTTCATTTCCGTATGTAAGAAAAATAGTTACGGTTGAAATTTTGGCTTATTGGTGCGGATTTTTATGTGTAATTGTAACACAAGTTTGTTCAGATTTCAAGCGGATATGGTCGATTTTTTGGCTTATTTCAAGTAGTATGTTTGTACATAGCGGTTAAGGAAAAGTCCTACACGATCGTCTCTCTCAGCAGAGACGAACAGGATTATTTCTACCGTTATTTTTTATTTTCTTGAAACGAATCGATATGAACAATGTAAAAAGCTTGTCAGACAACGTGCTATTGGAGCAGTGTGAGCGGTTAGGTCGTGCGGCACTGATGTGGAGAAATAGGTTCAGGGCGTTATTACCGGAGGTCGAGAGACGGAAGTTGTATCTGAAAAAGGGGTATAGAGATGTCTTTGAATTCGGAAAGAGGTTGGCGGGATTAAGTAATGCTCAAGTGGCCGAGTCCCTGAACATCGCGGTGAGGTTGGAGGATAAACCGGTGCTTCGTGGGTTACTAGAGTCGGGGGAGGTCAGTGTGAACAAGATCACCAAGATCATGTCCATTGCGACAAAAGAAAATGAGAGTGAGCTAGCCGAGAATGTGCAAATCATGTCGACTCGTACTCTGGAAACATTCAGTCGTGATGTACGATCTAAAGCTGAATATAGTCTTCACGTGAAGACCTCAGCAGAGGTCCTCCTTGGGAGAGACCCCGAATGCAAAATACAATTTACGCAAGAGGCGAATGCATTTGGGTTCAATGAGGAGGTAGCTCAACGGTTGAAAGAATTGAAACATAAAAACATTGATATCAATGAAGCCCTCATGGAGTTCCTTGATCAACGAGAAGAAGGCGTTGTGCGCGCAAAAGAAGAGGTGGCAACGTCACTGCCAGAAAAAAGTACAAGGTATATTCCCGCACGAGTCAGAAAGATTCTCACACAGGAATATGGAACGAAGTGTGCCAAGACAGGATGCGCCAGACCGTCACAGGAGCTGCATCATCGTAGAAGATGGGCATTGGATCAGTCCCACGATCCGAACCTGATGGCGCCGTTGTGCAAAGAACATCATCAAATTGCACATGCGATTGATATCAGAGTGCAGGAGATACGACGAAAGTAAAAACAGTCTAAGCCCAACCGGGTGAAAAATTAATCCTGACTCACTGTCACCCCTACGTCCCGAGAAGCAGTTTTCTCCATCTCGAACAAGTACTGACCCAAGGATGCGAGACTATTCATTTTGGCGCGGTGGAGAAATACCTTCTGCGCAGCCTCCAGATTTTCAGGTTTGCCCATCCACGTCTTTGTAGCGCCGTCTTGGAGAGCTCGAGCAAAAGAAAATGTAAGCGGCCAAGGGAGATTTTTCTCCTGATTAATAGCATTCAAATTCTGCGTAGCCTCTATGTCGCCCTGTCCTCCGGAGAGAAAAGCCTCACCCGCAAGCTCAGCAGGAACACACTTCTTAAACACTCGTAATGTAGCAGTCGCAACTTCCTGTGGAGACGCCTTCGCACTAGAGTCCTTACCCGGCAACACCATACTTGTCTTCAAAATAATACCCTCCAGAGCCACCCCGGCATTCTTCAACTCCTCAAAAAGCGCCGTCAAAATCTTCTCACTCGTCGCCTCTGCCTGCGCAATAGTATGATCCCCATCCAAGAGAACCTCGGGCTCCACCATAGGAACCAAGGAGTTCTGCTGACAAACCAAAGCGTACGCAGCCAAATCCTTCGCGTTCTGTCGGATATTTTCTTCCGTAGGAGTTCCCTCTCCAATCGTAATCACCGACCTCCACTTGCAGAACTTCGCGCCCAGAGCGACGTATTCTTTCAAACGAGCATCAAGCCCCTCCAATCCCGTAGTCAATTTTTCACTTCCTACTTCAACCAAACCCAAATCAACTTTGATTCCCGGCAAAATTCCGGCAGCCTGCAAAACCTCTACAAACGTCTTGCCGGATGATGTCGTCTGACGAATCGTTTCATCATGCAGAATAACCCCACTGATATATTGACTCTCCCCTGGCACCGTGAGAAGCATTTCTCGAAAAGCCCGTCGATTATCTTCTGTATTTTCCAATGCAATAGAGGCAAAACGTTTCCCTACCGTCTTCATACTCTCATCCGCAGCCAAAATACCCTTTCCCGAAGCTACCATCTGCTTCGCTACCTTGCTAAGTTCCAAAACTTTTGATGGTTCAATCATAAAGAGAAATTAAGAAAAATAGACCGCCCCCAGCTTAACGGATGAAGAGATAAAGTCAATGTAAGTGATCATTTTAAGCAAAATACTTGCTAAAAATACAATTTAGGGTACAATATAAGCATACATAACTCAATACCGTATGAACACATCTCCAGCTCCCCGTCCCGAATTGAAAAATTTAGCGGATAATCTCGCGAAGAGATATAAATTTGGTGAACTTGAAAATGCACATTTAGAAGAAGGTGGTGAACCAGGAGCCAGTCAGGAAAGTGTAATCTCTGAAATCGGAAGTGATTTGGAAGTGATAGCTCGCATAGCAGAAAGAGGAGGCATGGCCAGAGAGGCAATCTATGGAACAATCGGAAATATCCTCACCGCATATCCGGAAGGAACGGATCTCGATGCAGAACATGGAGCCTCGATGTCTTATGTTTCAAGTGAGGTTCAAAAAACCATGCTCAAAGAAATTGAAGCAAAATATGGAAAAAGAATAGCAAAATTTACAGAAGCATGTATTAATAATCCTGATTTAAATACTGCAGAAAGAGAGGATCTCCAGGAACTCTCAGATATATACGCGGCTCTCAACAACGGAACTATAGGGAACATGCAAGTCGAAACACTCAACACTCTCACTGAAGAGGAATTTAATGCCATATTTGAACATGCGGAAAATATGACTGCCCCAGGAGATGATTTCAATATAGAAGCTTTTGCTAATGCGCTTGCCGCTGTTAAAAAAGGGGGAATCAGTGGTCTCCGAAAACACGAGAATACTATTGGTTGGGAACAATAATAGATAACCCCTACTTCATCGCCACTACATTGTCCGCATGTAAATACGTGACTTTTGTAGCTGGACGCATATAGCGGATTATATCATTTGTCACAACAGCCTGAAGTGACTGAGCACTAGCAATGGACATAGTCACTTTCTCATTTTCGAGAACAAGAGCCTGACGTTGAGACTGAAGTTCGCGCAAGACATAGCCTTGTGTAACGCCACTCGTAGAAAATATCAGTGTCATAACCGTACTAAACCCAACAACAAGAATAAGTGTTACGAGGAAGTACATCGGTTTAATATTGAGCTCAGCTCCAACGGTCTTCACCTCACGTGGCATATCCTCGGCCATACTCTTAAACGGATTTACAAAGAGGGAAGCAAACGAAGGAAAGGCAAGAAGTGCAGCACCAACACCACCAGCTAATGAAGGTGTGCGAGAATGAGCAATCTCCTGATCACGACCAACACTACACTGGATTACGGGCGTAAAGTTACGAGATGAAGCATGTCGCCGATGACGAGATGAGGATGAAAGCGAGGAGAGTCCGAACATAGTGAGGTATGAGAGGAATTAAGTGAGGGGGGAAACCGGTACAAAGCATGAATTACAATTTTTCAGCAACGCGCATTTTGGCGCTCCTGCTGCGAGGGTTTTCGCGAGTCTCGTCGTCTGTTGGCAATACGGGACTCTTGGTCAAGATCTCTAAAACCGGTTTCGTACTACACTCGCAGCGCATAACTTCCGGGGGACAGATACAATCTTTGGTTTGAGACCTTAGAAAATGCTTCACGATGCGATCCTCGAGGGAGTGATAGCTGATGGCCACCAAACGACCTTTCGGAGCGAGCAGGCTGACGGCCTGCGGTAAAACTTTTTCTAAAACATCAAGTTCATGATTAACGGCTATACGGAGCGCTTGGAACGTCTTTGTAGCCGGGTGAGATTTTCCGTGTCGCAGTTGTGGAGGGTAGGCGTGAAAAATTAAATCTTCGAGCTGCTTGGTAGTGGTGATTCTCTCCTTGAGACGATGTTCCACAATCATGTGGGCAATCTTTCGGGATAATCTCTCTTCTCCAAACTCAAAGATAATATCCGCTAAATCTTTCTCACTATAGGTGTTAACAATGTCCGCGGCGGTGAGATCAGATAGCTCTCTACTCATTCTCATATCGAGCGGGCCCTCCTGTTGAAAAGAAAAACCTCTCTCTGCGCGAGTGAGATGCGGTAACGCCAGTCCTAGATCGAACAAAACTCCATTAACTTCTTTTATTTTTAACTCTTTCATCTTTTCAGCCATATCAACAAAATTCGCGTGAATCAGGGTGACAGACTTGAGTCCATCTTTCCCAAATTTTTCTACAATTCGCTGCTTGGCTATCTCGAGGTGTTCCAGATCCTGATCAAAACTATAGACATGGCCCTTTGGACCAACGGCCTCAATCATATCCATTGTATGACCACCAAGTCCGAGCGTACCGTCTATGGCACGATCACCTTTTTGCAAATTCATAAATGCTTTTACCGATTGTCGAAGGACGGGCACATGCACGAATTCTAAGGAGTCACTCATAATAGTTCAATTCAACTGTTCAAAACTTGTATGCAACGGCGTATAACTTTTTTACTCTTAAGTGACGTAACTATAGTCACCCAAAGCCGGAGAGTCAATTTATTCCTCCAGAAACAGTACACAAAAACTATACACCTAGTGGCACGTGAGTCAGTTATGCTCAACCCATAAGCAAAAGAACGCCATTACAAATAATGATGCACAACTTTTTAGTTATTGGATAATAATTGTATACAGTATTACGTCACAATAGCCATGGCCATCCGTCGGTACCAAGCTGTGAATCCTGCAACATCCTCGGGTGGAGGAATCTCTCCAAACTCTTGTACATTCCGGGCTGTTCCCGGGTTTGATTTTCGACTAAGGCAATCGCTAATAGCCTTCAACAAATCTCTTGTTATCGTTGTTGGTTGATCTGAACGATGCAATGTATATTGTTCATAGCCAGGACCGTTGAGAGTAATCCATCCCCCTTTTTCAAGAGCTAAGGACCACGGTGAGTAATGTTGATTACGAAGCGTAACGTTGCCGTTTGTACCTTTTGCTGCAAAAAATTGATTCCGCTGAAGAGGTTTCTCCTTGGACAGTTTACCTTTAATGGAAGATAGGCGGCTAAAATCTTCTAAAGTAGCTATTGCCGTAGTATTCATACAATAATAAATGAATTGTTAATGAGCTCGGAAAAACACTACCCCATACAATTAAAAAACAAAATAGCAATGTAGCGAATTTCCCAAAGCTGTGCACGTGCACAAATCAAGAAAGCGATAGTAAAAAATAGAATAACATACTACTATTCAGCCATGATCATAACAAACAAACCAATTTCACTAACAGAAATTCAAAAGACGTATGCTAACTTTTATCAATCCCTCGTAAAAGCCGTAATAGATATAGAAATGGAGATAATAGGCCTCGACGCAGAAATGCATGCCGACATCGAAGAAGAGATGCTCAATCAAGGAAGCAACCAAGCAAATCTCTGGGGACTTAACATTACCTTTGAAAATCCTTACAATATTCAATATACATCTCTGATCAATATTCGACCCGGACAAGGAAATAAAAAAATGGAGATTGAAAGCTCTGAACTAAAGGAAAAAATGAGCAAAATAACCTATAAACTTATTACTCAATAAGTATGTATCCTCTTGTGCTACACAAAACAATGACAATTGAGCGATGGGCAAATTTCCCCATCCATAAACGTATTTTAATGATCGGAAACGAAATACAGCGACTTCAGGATTTTGTAAAAATGAACGCACGGGAAAACGTAATTACGGAAACATTAGAGCGGGCCATGGAGCTAACAGATCTCACAATTGAAACCACCTCGGGAAATTTCAGAAAAGAGCTTCTCCGATGGAGAGAAATGCTGAGCCTCACATATGCGGAAAAAGAAAACCTAACGAATAATAACAGATTCGTCGAGCAGCTATTTCACATACTCATGCATTTCACCCCCGAATCCGCACTCGCCTATTAATTACAGTACAATCGGACCCTCCCGAATCACCTTCACCTCATCATCAACTACCTCCACAATGGTAGAAGGTTCAACTTCCGGAATATGCCCCATGTCAATAATAGCATCTGGAACCCCATTACCTTCTGTCTCATCAACGTCGCGCCCAACGAGAAATGTCTCGACGTCATACGCCGGCGACTCCCCTGTTCGATTCGCGCTTGTCGTAATCAACGGACCACCAAACTCATGTAGCAAATTCTGCGTAATCTCATGATCAGGGCATCGAATTCCAACCGTACTTATTCCCCTATTGAGAAACGTTGGTAGAAGTTCCGTGCGCGGAACAACGATAGTCAGAGGTCCCGGCCAGTACTCCCGCGCCAGCTCAAGCGCCTTTTCACTAAATCTCCCATATTTCATCGCCTCATCTAAACTCGACACCATAATAGATACCGGTTTGAGCTCCGACATATCCTTCAATGAATAAGCTTTTTGAACCGCCCGTTCAGAGAAAACATCAGCCGCTAGCCCATAGCAGGTCTCAGTAGAATGAAGAACAACTCCTCCATGACGCAAAACGGAAATAGCGGTAGATATCATAATGAAGATTCAAATAAACGTACAATACTGATATTTCATTCTATAATCAATGTCCTATAAATTGACTCTATCTTGGAATGATTTAAACTAGGGGGGATTTTGATATGTCTTTATTTTATTACCCATCAGTATCATGGCAAGATTGCGCACCACTATTAATGGTTTTGGAAGAATAGGAAGACTCTTATTCCGTGTGAATTTATTGAAAGATCTCGTAGATATCGTAGCCATCAACGATCCGAATCCACCATCATCACTCGCATATTTATTGAAGTACGATACGACGCACGGGAAATTAGATATGGATATTACATCTACCGATAAATCGATTATCGTAAACGGAAAAGAAATTCCATGTTACGCAGAAAAAGATCCTATCAAGCTTCCATGGGCCGCACTTCAGGTTGATATGGTCTTTGAAGCAACAGGAGTATTCACCACGAAAGAAGGAGCATCCGGACACATCACGGCCGGAGCAAAGCGTGTCATGATTACGGCACCGGGGAAAGGCGTAGATGGAACATTTGTCTATGGAATCGACCACACAACATTTGATCCAGCCAAACATATCGTCTTCTCAAATGCATCATGCACCACAAACTGCCTCGCACCTCTTGCAAAAGTGCTGAATGACAATTTTGGCATCGTAAAGGGATTAATGACAACCGTGCATGCATATACGAACGATCAGAGAACGCTTGATCTCGCGCACAAGGACGCGCGCCGAGGGCGCGCGGCAGCCGCTAATATTATTCCGACGACGACCGGCGCAGCCATGGCTATCGGAGAAGTACTCCCGGAATTAAAAGGAAAACTGGATGGACTCTCTCTCCGTGTTCCCGTTATAGACGCATCAATTGTAGATCTCGTATGCGAAGTATCTAAACCTACGACAGTAGAAGAAATTAACGCCGCATACAAAGCCGCATCAGAAGGTGCTTTCAAGGGCCTTATCGAATATTGCACCGACCCGGTCGTTTCTTCAGATATTATTCATAATCAAGCATCTTGCGTCTTCGATGTTGAACTTACAACCGTCATCGGCGGCAACATGGTAAAGGTCATGGGCTGGTACGACAACGAGTGGGGCTACTCCAATCGTCTCCTAGATTTAGCTGGGTATATTGGTGAGCGAGTGTAACGAGCTTTGATCCCGCTCCCGATTTTAAAACTCTCCATGATCTTCCCCTCACACAAAATCAGCACGCATCACAAGCACGACAAAGGCCGTATCTTCGCCTGGATGGCGCTGATTTCGAGCACGGGATATGCGAGCTTCCTCACGATGCTCCCGATTATTCTTTCAGAAAAATTGCACAGTGATATCTATGTCGGATATTACTTTTCCGTTTTTGCTGTTATCGCACTCATTATCTCCCTCTTGAGTGGAAAAATTCTCAAACGTTTTTCAAAAGTAACGCTTACAAAATATATACTTTCATTTCTCGTAATTATATTCTTCTCACTCACGCTCACGAAGTCCGTCTGGAACTTTGTCGCAATCGATATGACTCGCGAGATATTCATCTCACTCTTCTTTATCATTCTTTCCATCTTCGTTCGCGACTTCGCCTCGGAAGAAGAACTCGCTCTCGCGGAAGGAAGGTTCTATCTCTTCAGTAACATTGGCTGGGTGATCGGTCCGCTCGTCGGTGGATTTATGGCAAAAAATTATGAACCTGAATCCGCATTTATTTTTACGGCTGCATGCTATGCGTTCCTTCTTGCACTCTTTCTTCAGCAGCATATCATTGCCAAGCATCCCACCATCAGCAAAAAAGATGCGATTACCGCCATGCCAACACCATCTATACCCATTTCTAAGCCAATAAAAAACACGGGATCCCTGATGGAAAATATCAAAGACTATATGCAAAATAGAAATCTCCTCATCGCTTCTCTCGTTTCTTTCGGCATGTACTTTTGGTGGTCAACGAGTTCTATCTATATCCCGCTCGCCCTGAAAAATCTCGGATTTGCGCCGGATATTATCGGTCTCATTTTCGCCCTCAATGTTATTCCTCTCATTCTTCTCGAGTTTCACTCCTCTGATGGTGCGCAAAAATATGGCGTGCGAACATTTCTCGTCATGGGTTTCACCATCCTCAGCGCCTGTCTCATACTCTTTTCGCTCGTATCCGTTCCCATGCTTATTAAATTAATAATTATTATTAATATCGGATCGGCCTTCATCGAACCAATCAAGGAAATATTCTTCTTCAAGGTTGCGCCTCCGGGAGATGTAGATCGATTTTATGGAATCTACAGCGCCTCATACCCGATGGCCTACATCTTGGCTCCTCTCCTCGGCTCCCTCCTACTTTCTAGCTTTGGAATCAACGGAATTTGGCTCGGAGCCGCAGTTGTGTTTATACTGATCGCGCTGACATCCCTTACGATTGATAAGAAATACTAATATATGGCAGATCTCGACCGACGCACCCAAGTTCTCGCAGCCATCGTTCAACACTTCGTCACAACCGCCGAACCGGTAGGCTCGAATACGATTATAGTGAGCTACAAATTTGAAGTTTCCCCGGCAACGATTCGTCATGAAATGGCCACCTTAGAAAAAGAAGGATTAATTTTCCAACCACATACATCATCAGGAAGAGTTCCTACTGAATTAGGATATCGCAAATTTGTCGAAGAAATCGCCGACTACGAATCCGCCACCATTAAGGCACAAAAACTCCTCGAGAGCGTTTGGGCTGAATACACCGCCGAAAAAGTTAAGGAAAAAATTTACGATGCCGTAAATATTCTGGCTCGCGCATGCAATAACGTAAGTTTCGCCACGATCCCCAATAGTCCACGAACATTCTTCCTCGGACTCTCAAATGTATTGAAACAACCCGAATTTCAACAAGACCCATTCCGCGCTTCGCAAGTTGTGGAGATGCTGGAAAATGATGATAATTTTTTGAATACTCTTTCGCAATTAAGTGTCGACGAAGAGCCACAAATTTTCATCGGCCAAGAAAATATTATTGCACAAATTCAATCCTGTTCCATCGTCGTCTGCAAATATCGCGTTGGCGATTACGAAGGGCTGCTGGGCATTCTCGGTCCTACGCGTATGGACTACGCTTTTCACGTGGCCATGCTTCAGGAAATAAAAAAACTACTCTAGAAAAATCTCTCTAACCAAAAATTATTATGTCTGACGAAACAAATCCACCAGCACAACCAATTCCAACAGAAGGAACATCCTCGGATTCTTCTTCCCCTGACTCCGATATTGAACTTCTCAAGTCTCAATTAGATCAAATGACCGAAACCTGCAAACGAACACTTGCCGACTTCTCCAACTACAAACGATTCGTAGAAGATCAACGCAAGCAAGCCGCATGGTTCGGCGTCAGCGGAATGATCAGCGAAATTCTTCCTATCGTCGACAACTTCGAACGCGCGCTCCCGCACATGGCTGACCTTGACGCCGTGCACAAAGAAGGCATTGATGCGATCTACCGTCAACTCGCCGGCCTCCTCGAAAAACATAATGTGAAAAAAATCGAAACCATCGGCAAGCCTTTCAATCCCCTCTTTCACGAAGTCCTCTCTCAAGGCCCAGGCCCTCTCGACACCATCGTTGAAGAGTTCGAAAAAGGCTACATGATCGGCGAGCAGATTCTCAAGCCAGCCAAAGTAATTGTTGGGAATGGAACAGAACCAACTGCGACTACTATCTAAAAGCCTTGCGAACCGCATTCATAAATTGTTCCACTCTCCTTGGGTCCACTGGGTTATCAGTCACCTGATCCACTTTCAATGTTGTACCAACGATAGCCGCATCACCATGCTCTAAAAGCTGCCCTATATTATCAATATTCACACCACTTCCTACAATAACCGGAAAACCCTTTCTGTGCCCTTCGGCAAAATTCTTCACTCTCTTCACCAATTCGACAGCCGGAGCCGTCCCCGTCAATCGCGTTACTACTACGGCATCAACCTTATTGTCTATTGCCTGCCTTGTCGATTCTTCAATCGTTTTACCAGGTTCCATCAATGTATAATGTTTCGGATGAACACCGGAAAAAAGTGCCGCATTTGCACCTTGTCTTCTCTTTTGAAGATCGCAGAGATTAACATCTAAATCGAACTGCACACCCTGTGTATACTCAAATTCCGTTCTAACCTTATCCACACAAACATCTAGCTGCACAAAAGGCAGCCCAAGTTGTCGCGCAATATCAAGTGAGGCTCTATAATCATTATGAAGAACATTTAATCCTATCGGTACCCTAATAGCATCCCGAATAATTCTCGTAATTTGTAACATTCTTCTTGCTGTCTCCTTACTTGCAAATGGCCTATCGGATTTTTCCTCCCAATTTTCCACAATCAATCCGTCTACCCCATAGCCATCAAGATGTAAATTTCGAGCATCCCTAAGAGCCTTATCAGTAATGTGATTCAACCCTTTATCTAAATACAAATCATCCACATGCACCATCCCAATAATAGGCTTTTCTACCTTGAAAATTTTATTGAGCATAGAAGTAAAATGTAAAAAAGAATAGATATAACGGTAACATAAGCGCATTGATGTTACAATTCATAATGTATCGTTAAGGCAATGAAGTCACTGCAAAATAGAAAATGTGATCCTTGGGAGTATTTCATGGAATGGTTCGGTATACCTTTTGTATATACTTTGTATACACTTTCGTATATCACCCCTCACTTTTTAAGAATGTTCCTCCAGGTCATTGCACCTGATGGGCTACATTTCAAAGCCGTAACACACCAAAACCCTCAAAAAATTTGACAATATCCAAAAACTCCCGTAAAACGGCTGGGCTTAAACATAACCAACAATTATATGTCAGAGAATGTAACGCATCTATGGGGTCTCACTCCCGATGAATTAAGAGACATCAGGAGTAAAAAGGAGCCTCTCGCCAGGCACGATCATGATTTTGATGAATCACACGGTCCTGAGCTTTGGGCATTGGCAGACAGGCTAGATGCTCAAAAAAGCGAGAGAAGAGATGTTCATCAGCAAACCAGAGATCAAGTTACCTCAACGGGAACGATGCCAGGTTACGATCTCTAAGTCACACCCTAACGAGTTTAGGTAAAAATTCACTCTTGACGACACCCCATTAGCACTCTATAATCTTGAGTGCTAATTTGAAATTAGCTTCATTTACAACCTTTAAACCCCCAACATTATGTCACGAATCATTGGAATCGATCTCGGAACGACCAACTCTTGCGTCTCAGTCATGCAGGGCCAGGAACCTACCGTTGTGCCAAACACCGAAGGCATGCGCACAACTCCTTCGATTGTCGCGATCGGCAAGGATGGCCAGCGTATGGTCGGAATTCTCGCCAAGCGCCAAATTGTCATGAACCCGGAAAACACTATTTATTCTGCAAAGCGTCTCATCGGACGTATGTTCGACGAAATTAAACCGCTTATCAGCAAGCTTTCATTCAAGGTAGTTAAAGGAAAAGATGGCGAGCCGGAAATCGTTCTCGATGGCAAAGACCGCAAGCCACCGGAAATTTCCGCTATGGTTCTCGCAAAACTCAAAGCCGATGCCGAGGCATTTCTCGGTGAGCCCGTCACAGAAGCGGTCATTACCGTTCCAGCATACTTCAACGACTCTCAGAGACAAGCTACAAAAGACGCGGGCAAGATCGCCGGTCTCGATGTAAAAAGAATCATTAATGAGCCAACTGCGGCGGCTCTGGCCTACGGCCTGGACAAGAAAAACAAAGCTTCAAAAATTGCCGTATACGATCTCGGTGGTGGAACGTTCGATGTCTCCATTCTCGACCTCGGCGATGGTGTCTTCGAGGTAATGTCTACGAACGGCGATACACAACTCGGTGGTGATGATTTCGATAACGCCATCGTTCATTGGATTCTCGAAGAATTCAAGAAGAGCGAAGGTATCGATCTCTCAAACGACAAACTCTCCCTCCAGCGTATTCGCGACGAGGCGGAAAAAGCCAAGTGTGAACTTTCCACAATGCAGGAGCGTGAAATAAACCTCCCATATATCACCTCAACCAATGCCGGTCCTAAGCATCTTCAGATGAAGTTGAGCCGAGCGAAGCTGGAATCTCTCGTTGCCGATTTAATTACTCGCACAGAGGGTCCATGTAAGCAGGCTATCAAGGATGCAAAAATCAATCCAAGTGAGATCGACGAGATTATTCTCGTAGGTGGTCAGACTCGTATGCCGGCTGTTCAGGAAATGGTAAAGAAGATCTTTGGAAAAGAGCCGCATAAAGGTATCAATCCGGATGAAGTCGTAGCGATCGGTGCGGCCATCCAAGGCGGAGTTCTCATGGGCGATGTGAAAGACATTCTCCTCCTCGACGTCACTCCCCTTTCTCTCGGTCTCGAAACCCTCGGTGGCGTCATGACGAAACTCATCGAACGCAACACGACCGTTCCTACATCTAAATCCCAGACATTCTCCACCGCTGCCGACAACCAGACGTCTGTCGAGGTCCATGTGTTACAGGGCGAACGTCCTATGGCCAACGACAACAAATCCCTCGGCAAGTTCAATCTCGACGGCATCCCGCCAGCACCACGCGGTGTTCCACAGGTTGAGGTCACCTTCGACATCGACGCCAACGGTATTCTCCACGTCAAAGCCATCGAAAAAGCCACCAACAAAGAGCAGAAAATTACTATCTCCGGCACCTCCAACATGTCCGAGGCCGAGATCGAAAAGATGCGCAAAGAAGCCGAACAGTACGCCGAAGAAGACAAGAAGCGCCTCGAAGCCATCGAACTCCGCAACAAGTCAGAAGGATTGGTTCTCCAGTCCGAAAAAGCCCTCAAAGATGCCGGCGACAAAATCGGCGACGACATCCGCAAGCCAATTCAGGAGAAAATCGAAGAGCTCAAGAAAGTTCTTGAAAATAAAGACTCCCCAATGGAAACCATCAAGACCGCTTACGACTCACTATCAGATGAGTTACAGAAGGTTGGATCAGAACTCTACAAACACGTCGGACAGGACGCACAAGCCGCTGCAGGCGCAGGAACTAGCGCACCAGAAGACGACGGCGTCCGCGTAAAAGATAATAATAAAGATGATGCTGTTGAGGGCGAGGTGGTGGATGAGGGGAAGGGAATTTAACAAAATTAAATGGGCATAAAAAAACGTATTGAAGCAGCTGAAACACTCTGGAAATCTGGACAACGAGAGGATGCATGGATATCAACCATGATTGCAACTGCAGCAACAGGGCGTAAACGATATCCTCGTCCAGTGCCAGATAATACTTCACTTAAAAGTTTCATTCGAGATATAACATATACAATATTTAGCGGAAAAATATTATCCACTGGATCATTAGTAAAACTAAACGTCATGTTTGGGAATCGTCCATTTGAAGATATTCTATATGAAGATTATCGATGCTCTTGGACACATGAAGCAGGTCTAGATCCTAACAAAGCGGGTCTTTCCGAGTCAAAAGTAAAAGAAGGAAAAATCATTCAAACTCTCACGGTCGGCAAAAAGACAAATTTACCCGACAACTGGATTTGGAATTTAATTTTAGCAATAAAAAATGCTCCAGAAAATTACGAAGAATTCAGTCATTAATTCAATGAATGTGAGCAAAAATCAAGAAAAGGAAGAGCAGAAAAGGATAAAAAAAGACATTCATGCTCTTATCAAAGATTTAAAAAATCATCTTTTTCTGCTCGATAAAGCGATAGAAGGATGCAAAACACACCCTGCCTATTTTATACAAATAGCAACCACGTTAAGAACCTTAGCCACGAAAGGACAAGGGCAGCTAGACCTCCTGCCACATATCGCCCGCCAATTAAATGTAAAATTAGAAGTAACGCTAACGGAACCACACGGAAAAATTTCATACAACGCATATCTTCAAAGTAAAGATGTAGAAATACAAGGCAAAGCATTTTCAAATCAAGGATTCATTAAGCTAATGTGCAATACAAATGGTGATTTTCTACATACACAAGAAACCCAAGATGAACGCATCATTTTAGGGAACAGGATTGTATTTTTTGAAATCAACGTGAATAATCGACAACTCCTAGCAATCGCAAGAACCACATCAAGCATGGCTCATAGTCTATTAACTTACGGCGAAAACATGCCAAAACAGGAACAAAAAAACATATAAGAACCGCTTGATAATGAATAAGATTCAGTCACTAATATCATATTTATACAATAATTTATCTTACAAGAAGATTCTGGGTGGATTGTTTGCTATTTCCATAACCATAGGATTTGGATTTAAAATATTCTCTCCTTCAATTTCAATTTTCTCATTCAACTCTCTAATAGCAAACAGCAATATTAGCGTTCCAACAAAAACTCAAGAAGAAGACGAAATATTGTGGACCAGGGCGGCCGAAACGCTGGGCAATTTTTATCGGAACATAAATTTATATAGATACGAAGAAGCAAGAAAAAATTTAACTGAATTATATGCAAAAAATCATAAAAACTATTCGGTAGAAAAACTTAAAGAATGGCAAGATAAAAGAGTAGGAAAAATGGAAATTGTTAGTCTTGAAAAGAATATAAGCGAAAGCAAAAAATCAACAAAAACATTTAATTATACAACTCGATATAAATTAAAAAGTGGCAACAAAATATGCGGAGAAAATTTAACCGCTTATGTTGTTTTCAGGGGAAATAAATGGATGATAGATACGATCCAAATAAGATCCTATACCAACTGCAATTAAATCCCCCCTTTCAATGCCAAATTCCTCAAATACCCCGACACCGAAGTATAGCCACTCTTAAGAGCCTTTTTCTCAATTAATTTTTTATCTTCGAGACTGATTCGAAATCGAATTACTTCTTCCTGTTTATTGTTATAGTTTTTTTCAGCAATAATTAAATTTGGTAAATCTTGTAGTAAAGCAGGAATATCCTCATTTAAAAAATCCTGAGAGATATTAGCAGCCGAACAAACGACATGGGTTTCTTGAGAATTTATTTTTCTCAAAGTATAAAAATATTTTTTATTGCCGAGAGTGAGGAAGTATTTGGCTGAGGTGTTCATAGAGGTGGGGTAGTGATTAATGAGGATGGGGTTTTTCTAAGTAAGATGATTGTCTCTGATGATTTTAGAAGCCTTGACCTTATAATAGCTTTTACAGTCATTCTGGTGAACAGGAAAAATGAGGTCCTGATCGAGCTGAGGATGCTTGAACTTCTGATGGCTTCCTTTAGCGGGAATATGTTCGAAGCCAAGGGTTTCAAGCAGCAGAAGTATTTGTGAATATTTTAAGGATTCTGGACGTTCAAGGAACTTTTGAAGCAGCTTCTCTTTTTGTGACATACTGAATAGATAATGAGGTTGTAGCTACATTATACCAAAATAGAGCTACATAAACAAGAGGAAGAAACAAAGCTGAAATACAATAACCCTTGATGATATTAACGGACTCCGTTAATATGTAACTGTATAATAATCGCAGATTATCACTCATAACGCACCATATGTCTCACAAAATCAAACCAATTCATCCCGGAAAAATCCTGCACGAAGAATTTCTCAGGCCTCTGAAGATCAGCCAATATCGATTGGCGATCGATGTTCATGTACCACCGCGACGTATCAATGAAATTATTCATGGCGAACGGGGAATTTCAGCCAATACGGCACTTCGTCTCGCAAAATACTTCGGCAATTCAGCAGAATTCTGGTTTAACCTCCAGACTCGATATGAGCTATTAACTGAAGAACAGGCCATGGAAAGCGAACTAAAAAATCACGTATTAGTGCTGCAAAGTTGATTGTTTACCAGCAACAACCCTCTTCGGCAATGATTGAATAGGGAAGGACAAAAGTGAATTAAATAAACATAATCAAAAACAACCCTAAACCTCTACCCAATATCTCTGAATTCTCTCTCCTTCAAATACAATTTCATCGCTAAAAATTCCCCCATTTCGTTCAATAATTTTCTGTGAGGGAATATTGGTATCATGGCAAGTAATCAAAAGCCTGTGCAATCCCAACTCCTTAGCTTGCAGTAATCCGAGCT
>CAYHGS010000020.1:10977-23147 GCA_964356305.1 uncultured Candidatus Peribacteria bacterium | reverse complement strand
TTTTGTATATGATTGGTGAGCGGAAAGATGAGTGTGGTGGTGGGGAGTATTATCGAATTATGGGAACGGGAACAATTGCAGCTGGTGCTGCAACTGGGGCGGGCGATGGGGCGAATGTTCCACGGCCGGATTTTGCGCTTGTGGAACGTGAAATTTTTGCGATGACTGATTGCGTTGCTTCTGGATTGATAAAATCGGCGAAGGCGATTGGTATTGGTGGTATCTTAGTTGCCGCTGCGCAGATGTGTATAGGTGGATTTCATGATGGGAAGATTGGAATCGAAGTGGACGCAGGAAAGATCATAGGTTCGTCAGGGTTGCGTCCGGACAAGAGTTTGTTTAGCGAGACGGGTGGATTTGTGGTGGAAGTGGAGCCGAGCGGTAGCGAGGCGTTTATGAAAATGTGTGCTGTGCGTGAAGTGACACCTATTGAGATTGGAAAAACTGTTATCGAAGAAACATTTACATTAAAAAATGATAGGGATTTCAGCCTTCCGTTAGAACAAATTCGAAGTAGCTGGACGCAAGGACTAAGAGAGAAGTTGCAATAATTCTGACCCCTTTCCCTTCATGTCTATTCAAGCTCAACTCGTCCGGAAAAATCCAATCAAAAAAATTGTGGTGAAGGTGGGAAGCGCGCTCCTCACGCAGGACGATAATACGCTGAATGATGCGTTTTTGGAGAGTTTTGTGGATCAGGTTGCTACCCTGCAAAAACAAGGCATTCAGGTGCTTATCGTAACATCTGGAGCAGTAGCGGCGGGAAGAAGCGAAGTGACATTGAAAAAAGAATCCAAGACGATTCCCTATCGGCAGGCGCTTTCGGCGGTGGGGCAAATTGTACTGATGGATAAATACCGAGAACTTTTTGCGAAATACAACATTTCCGTAGGTCAGGCGTTACTGACTGATCATGATTTTCAAAACAGAGAAAGTTTCCTTACGATGCGCAATACACTCGATCTGCTCATGCAAATGGGAGTTGTTCCAATCGTGAATGAAAACGATGTTGTGACCTATGTTGGTTTTAAATTCGGCGGAAATGATCCGTTGGCGGCGAAGGTTTCATCCATGCTCTGCGTGGATGCGATGGTGTTGCTGACCGATGTTGAAGGGCTTTTTACGGCTAATCCTCATACAAATTCAGATGCGAAATTATTGACGCAGATCGACGACGTGACGGATGAAATTAAATCTTATGCCTCGACCACAATTTCAAAAAAATCTCTTGGTGGCATGATTACGAAAATTGAGTCCGCGGAATATGCATTACATTCAGGCATTTCTACGGTTATCGCTTCGGGAAATCTTCCAAATATTCTAACAGACGCCATTTCGGGAAAGCCATTTCGCGGCACGGTAATCGGCAATGGTGGCGATGATCGATGTGGCGGACGATTGATGTGGATGCGTTCTAAGACGAGGAGTAATGTTTATGTAGTGGTTGACGATGGATGCGCTCGCGCCCTCTCTAAGGGTGGCTCGCTCCTCGCCGTGGGTATCAGGGAGGTTTACGGCGACTTCGAGCGCGGCGATGTGGTAGCTATTCACGATAAATATGATGAGCTGGTTGCTTTCGGCCAGATTAACTACGGCTCACGTGATGTCGATCAGATGAAAGGTCGCAAAACCGAAGAACTCATAACATTACTTCCGACGTTCGTGGAAGATGAAATTATGCACCGGGACAATATGGTGGTAGTTGGGTAGACTACGTATAACCCCTCAGCGAGGTAAATGCTACCTCACAAAGCGCATCATTCAACTCTATGTAGTGGCAGGTGCTAGGAGTTCGCTACAGGAAGAGGTGGACAGCCTTCATGATTTCCTCTATACTCCGCCAGGTTTGACTGTCTAGAGGCCCATTTGAAGCCCTTAACAACGTAATTATGCGAGCTTTAATTAGTGTTTCGGATAAGACGGGAATAGTCGAGTTTGCGAAGAAGTTAGCTTCCGCTCAAATTCCGGGTGGGGTGCAAATTTTATCTACGGGAGGGACGGCACGAGCTTTGCGTGAAGCTGGCTTGGAAGTGACGGATGTGAGCGATGTAACCGGTTTTCCGGAGATTTTGGATGGACGAGTGAAAACATTACATCCAAAGGTTCATGGGGGATTATTGGCAGTGCGGGATAACCCTGAACATATGCGGATTTTAGGTGAGCAGGGCATTGAGCCAATAGATATGGTTGTGGTGAATTTGTATCCTTTTGAGAAAACCGTGGCGAAAGAGGATGTTGGTGAGGATGAGGCAATTGAAAATATCGATATCGGCGGGCCATCGATGATTCGCTCGGCGGCCAAAAATTTCAAGAGCGTGACGGTGGTGGTGGATCCTTCGGATTACGATGAAGTTCTTGCCGAGATTTCGGCTGGCGGCGAGACGACACTTGCGTTGCGAAAAAAATTGGCACGAAAGGCATTTACCAAAACGTTTCAGTATGACGAGGCAATTGATCATTATTTCCGAAAACAGTTGGGCGAACCGGAGTTATTGGATCTGCATTATGAAAAAGTTATGTCGCTACGATATGGTGAAAACCCGCATCAGAAAGCGATATTCTTCCGCAATCCCGAAAACCATGATTCGAATATTACCAATGCGCAGACACTTCATGGTAAGCAGCTGTCCTTCAACAATATTGTCGATGGTGATAGCGCGCTGGAATTGGTGAAGGAATTTGAGCGGCCGGCGGCGGCGATTATAAAACATAATAATCCGTGCGGCGTTGCGACGGCCGGGACAATTGAGGAGGCCTTGGTTGCCGCGTTTGAAGTTGATACGATGTCTGCCTTTGGTGGAGTTCTAGCCCTCAATCGTGAATGCACATCGGCTGTTGCTGATTTTGTTTTAGAGAAAAAATGGTTCTTAGAAATTATTATTGCGCCGTCTTTTGCCAAAGAAGCGTTGGAAAAATTAGACAAGAAAAAAGATTTACGTTTGCTCGCAACGGGCCCACTCGTGAAAGACCTCCAAAGTCGTGATATCAAAAAAGTTGCCGGAGGAATTCTCGTTCAGACGAAGGATACTTATATTGTAAATGAAGGCGATTTAAAAGTAGTTACAAAAAAAGCGCCGAGCGCTGAGGAAATTCGAGCGATGCTTTTTGCCAATGTTGTAGTGAAACATGTCCATTCAAATGCGGTGGTGTTTGCGAAAGTAATAAAAAAAGAAAACGGGGACGGGATCCTAGCTCCCTCAACTGTCGTTGAGGTCGCTACAGGCATTGGAGCGGGTCAGATGTCTCGTGTAGACAGTGTTTTCATCGGCGCATCGAAAGGAGGAGAAAAAATTCCGGGAAGCGTCATGGCCTCTGATGCCTTCTTTCCTTTCTCTGATGCCGTTGAACAGGCCGTAAAATATGGCGTTACTGCGATTATTCAGCCGGGCGGATCGATTCGTGACGATGAAGTCTTCAAAAAATCCGATGAACTTGGCATCAGCATGGTGACGACAGGATATCGATTTTTCAGGCACTAAATTTTAGAACGAAGAAGGCGAAGACGGATGTGAGGCGCACTCGAGAGGTGTTCTTTTCCATGTGTTGTTTTCCCAGGAATGACTTTTATATTAGAATTGATACGTTATTTCTTAGCTCGAAATACACCATGCGCATCACGAACAATTTCTTGTGTCCTTCTCATATTCTCCCTCGTATCCGCCTGAATATCTTCTATCTTCTCTACTGGATTCAATGACTCCAAGTAATCGTCAAGTTCCTGGAGGAAAAGACTGAGATGGTTCATGTCTTTCGTTGATCTTTTCCAAAGAAGTGAAATGAATGGCTCTGTGTACATCTGACATTCCACTTTTCCATCTTTTAGCATCATGATTATCTGAATTTTCTTTACACCGAAACTTGCACCTGGACATTCTTTCTCGAGAATCATGCGCTGTACCTCCACTGTTCTCTTCCCTCTACCCGTTTTATTATTCTGTTCGCCACTTACATCGTAACTCTGGTGCCATCCTTTCTTCATCAGCTCGGCGTAAAGTCCGATAAAACTTCCGGGAAGCGTAGTTGCTCCTTCCTCGGGCTGACTACCTAGATGTTTATTTGGATCGGACATTTGTATATTTTTATTTTTTGTAAGTATACCACAGCTTTGATGAAATTACAAATTAGCTTTACATGTAGCTGTAATTCCCATATAATGCTTAAAATTACCTATGACACCTCTCTCAAATTACACTATCGCGACGCTTGGAAGTCACTCGGCTCTTCAGATTCTGAAGGGAGCGAAGGATGAGGGGTTTCGCACGATTGCTATTTGCGAAAAAGGGAGAAGTGAACCATATACGAGCTATAGGGTTGCCGATGAAATCATAGAGATTGATAAGTTCTCTGACTTTTTTACGATTGAAGAGGAGTTAAAAAAACGAAATGCTATTTTGATTCCGCATGGAAGTTTTGTGAGTTATATCGGTTCCGAGAAAGTGAAGGACATTACGATGATGCACTATGGCACGCGTGGAATTTTGCAGTGGGAATCAGACCGCATGAAGTCAAAAGAATGGCTTGTGGATAGTGGTTTACATGTACCTAAAATTTTCCTCACTCCTGAAGAAATTGATCGACCGGCGATCGTGAAGTTCCACGGCGCAAAAGGCGGCATGGGATATTTCGTCGCCAATACGCCAGATGAGTTTTATGACCGAATTCGAGAATATCCTGAGGAAAAAGATTATGTGATTCAGGAATATATCGTAGGCGTGCCGGTGTATACACATTATTTCTATTCCCCTATTCATGATGAGCTCGAGATTATGAGTTTCGATAAACGATATGAATCAAACGCTGATTCCATCGGACGTATCTCGGCAAAAGATCAGCTGGATGCCAATATTCGCACGAGCTACACGATTGTAGGCAACATGCCAATCGTGGTTCGTGAGAGCATGCTCCCGGACTTCTTCGCCATGGGTCGTAGAGTCGTGGAAGAATCACGAAAACTTGAGGGCGTTGGGCCTGCCGGCTTGTTTGGACCATTCTGCTTAGAGGCAATCGTTGACCCTCAATTGAAACTTTTCGTTTTTGAAATCTCCGCCCGTATCGTCGCCGGCACGAATCCATACGTGGACGGCTCACCCTATACCTGGCTGCGCTATGACGTTCCTATGAGTACGGGTAGACGCGTCGCGAGAGAAATCAGGGAAGCTATTGAGCAGGATAGATTAGCTGAAGTTTTGGGATAAACATCTTTTTATAGTCACTTCCCGTAACTTTACAATATATTTCGAATCATATACTATAAAGGGAGGAGCTTTCCGGCTTCTCCTTTTTTAATTCTCCTGTTTTCGGCGATCGACCATCAGCCCAACTAAAACGCCTTCTTTTGAATTTTTCTCAACAATCTCTTCACTCTTTTGGAGGCTTCATCCCTGATATTTTCCAAGCTTCTCTTTTGAGGTGCTCCTATTTTTTTTCCTGATTCCGGTTTTGATTCCGGTCTGGCCTGCGCCTTTGGTCTAGGCCTTGACCCTTGCCCTGGATCTTGCATTTCGCCTGATTTCGACGCCGTGAGGCTTTCATATATTCCCCTGACATGATTTCCATAGTGGCGCGCTGATGACTTACTGACGCTCTGCAGAAGCAGATTACCGGCTTGCTCGAGTGTTTTGACGGTATCGAGTTTTTTGCCAAGTCTTGCCTCTGCGGTACGCATAATATTTGGGCCACCATTGTGCATTGCCCCTATCATCGAGGCGAGAAATAAACCCTGCTCATGCGATGAGGCTGCGTCAAGCAGATGTTTTATGTGTGGATGTTTTGAGAAAACATGTTGATCGAAACGATTAAGATTATTTGCCGTATTCAGGATATCACGACGCATTTGGCAGTCGAACGTCGTGCAGTTTTCAAAATCAGGAAGCTTGAGGGCGCTGGCTGCATCCAGTCTCTTTAACCCTTCATACGTATCTAACGTCGTCTGGCCGATTCCAAAACTTGCCACGGAATCGTTGACAGCCGGTATTTTCGTAGGATCCTTGTAGTACGTAAGGAGACGATAGAGATGAACGCGGGCCACTTCGGTTAATTTTACTTTTGTATTTTTACTGTCTCTATAATTCGAAGGAATCATTTCCTGAACATGCAAAGCATGATAGAGGTCAGGATTGTTGAGATACGAAATAAATGGCTTAAAATAGGTATTTTTAAGTTTTGGCACCCACGCATCAAGTGATTTTTTTATCATCTCTCTATAATCAGTTTTCGCATAATTTGGACTTTTCTCTTTCAGCGCATTTTTTTTTGCCCTGACTGAAGCCGTATACTGATTCATAAAATGCTCCAATGCAGCTTTTGCACTATTGAGATTGGCCGCAAGCCTTGCGGGGAGTTTTTTCCCCGGATGCTTTTTTAAGAACTTTCTTTTTTGATGCTCAAATTTTTCTACTGCAAATTCTCGAGCGGTTACTTTTCCGCCTATCAAACTCATCTTTTTTGCCCATAGCTTGTCATCAGAACGACCATAATAAAAATAGCCCTCTGCGGCATGCCTTGTGACGATTCCATCGGCAATGAGTTGGTCTATGCTCGAATATCTCTCAAGTTGCCTCCTGGCCTGGGGCGTATCAATCGCAAGAGGATTCAATATCTTCTTTTCAACCTTTTCGGCCTGTGGAGCTGTACGGGGCTTATCAGCTCTTGGTTTAGGCTTAGTAGCATCAGCTCCCCTTTTTTTGCCACCATAGTCCCATTCACCATATTTTTCAGGGCGACAATCCACGTGAATAATATTCTCACCATGATCGCTAAGGCCTCCGGTTCCGCGCTTACTTAAGAGGCTATCCGCAGCCTCGTGAAGTCCGACATATATATCAATATCTATCGCGCGTCCGGATATGTGGCGGCTACGTGGATGACTCTTTACCGGATCGCCCTTATATTTTTCCCAATATGTTCTCGCATTCTCGCCATAAGGACGGTATCCCTCATCTATATGCAATTTTACCTGTACTCTTGGCGCATTTTTTTTCCGATGTTTGTTCGCATCTCGCTCCATCTTGCTCTTAATTTGCTCGATGAGTGTAACCAGTTCCGGATCGATTCGGCCGATGGTTCGATAATATTCACCTTTGTATTTTTGATACATGCCAGGCTTCACAACGTGGATCCAGTTAGGATCAATGCGAACGAAATCCTTCACCTTGAAATGCGGTGAAATATTTTTTTCAAGATCTTTTTGCGTAATTTTCACCAATGGAATTCCCGCGTGCCATGCATCATAAAATTCACACTGTTCCTGAATTTTTGGCATATCGCTGCCCCTGAGTGGATTGAATTTACTTGCAATTTCGGGAGTTCCCTCCAGGCCCGCAAGCTCTGACCCCTCGATAATTTCGAGTCTCGCGCCACCGTGAGGAAATCGCTGATAGTTATGTTTTGGTGCATGCGGAGCCTTTTCTTTGTGGTGATCCGGATGTGCAGGTGCATGCTGTTGCGCGCGAGAATGACGCGGATGCCTCGCCTCTGCGGATGATTCGCCACCCAGTAGACCCGCAACCGCGGCCGAAATTCCAAGAGCTGTTGCTGCAATTTTTGCCCTCGCGGATTGCTTTGCCGACAGAGCGTTTAGGTTCGTGGTCGGAATTTGCTCTCTTCCTGATTCAGCGCCCGGTTGATTTGTATTTTTATCCATTTCTATGTTTTATTCGATATGCGCGGCTCGCATGAGTTTCGTAAAAGCCGCGCTCGGAAGACCGTACTTAGGAACTATGGCAAGAATAGCCTGAATGTATGCTTCATTCCTTTGCGCGATGGTAGCATCTATGATGGCAGCCCAAGCATCGGCGACTTCCAGATCCTCAGGAATACTGTTTGCAAGTTTCGCAAAATACTCACTTGGTTCTGTTATTTTTTCAAATACTAACTTCCAATTTACCTTGCTATTTTCCTCAGGGGAAAGCCTTGGGATGAGTTGACTCATAACTTTTACGATGAATGTATTTCTTTTTTCTCCTGGAATATTGAGTATACTATTTACCGTGTCCACATTTGGATATAAATCAAAAAACATCATTACTGATTTCTCATCTTGCGCCTGAATAACATCCCTCATAAGCATCATTCCTATTTCTTCCGGCAAGGTTACCTTGTACTTATTTGCCTTGAGGCGAGCGAAAAGTTGTCCTCGCATTTCATAACTCACGTGTTTTTCCATGAACTGATATTCATCTTTTGAAAGATAATTTTGCACCGTTGGCGATGTAAGTATTCTGAAAAAAGTTTCCGCATCACCCATATAATGAGACATGATTACTCTCACTATTCGCATTCTTACTTTCGGAGAAAGACCTTCTTTTTTTGGAAGATTATATTGTGCGAGATATTTTTCAAATTCTTCGAATTTTTGCGGCAACACATTCCGGTCAATATCATTGAGAAATACAGACTCTCCTGCGGTAATCGGTATATCCTCCAGCGGAATTTTTGATTGTATGCCTAGTTTATTTGCCATGCTTCCGACAATCCGTAACTCGGTTTTTTTAGCATCATCGAGATAGAAAGGGTCAACACCTGCGAGTTGAGCGATTCGATTGTGAACGAACGTTCTTATATCGCCGCTTATATCACCCTCGACGACTAGACCTGCGATGTCCTGAGGATAGCCATGCTGTTTGTAATGCTCGATGAGCCTCTCGGTTGGTTCTTGCATATTTTTTTATATATGTTTCTTTTCATTTTACCACTTTTTTTGATTTTTGTCAATTCTTGAAGCTGGGACACAACTTCTCTTTAAGCTGGTTTTGTGGCTGACTTTCGAGCTTTCTGCTATACTGCGCCCGCAAGAATATTTACTTTTCCATCTCATGGCTTCAAAAATTACTCAAAAACATATTCAAGAACTCGTGGCGAAGTATGATCCGAGGAAGATTACTATCGGCGTACTCGGTGGGCATAGTGCCCTCGATGTGTGTCAGGGTGTGAAGAAGTTTGGCTTCAAAACGCTGGTAATTGCTCAGAAGGGACGTGAAAAAACCTATACAGAGTATTACAAAGTTCGGTCATTTTGGGAGGATAAAAAGTTGGAAGAAAAAGAAGAAAGCGGCTGTTGCGGAGGAGGATGCGGCGATGAGGGTGGTGGATGTGGGGATAGCGATGATAAATCCGGAGACTTCCAGGTGGGATGCGTAGATGAGGTGATTGTCGTCGATACGTTTTCTGATATTACGAATCCGGCGCTCCAGGAGCGACTTCGGAAGATGAATGTGATTTTCGTTCATAACCGATATTTCTGGGTGTACTGCGATTTTGAGAAAATTGAAAAGGAATTTTTTGTGCCGATTTATGGAAATCGCGAGGCTGTCAAACTCGAAGAACGTGATCAGCCAAAGAATCAGTATTGGCTTCTGAAAGAGGCTGGCATCAGAATCCCTAAGATTTTCGGATCCTACAAAGAAATCGATCGATTAGCTATCGTGAAGGTAAATGAGGCTACTCGTGGATATGAACGAGCATTTTTCTTGGCTTCTACTCCTGAGCAATGCTTGGAAACGGCGAAAAAGATGGTGAAGGAAGACAAAATTACGATGGAGGCTTTTGAAAAAGCTACTATTGAAGAATATGTTTTGGGCGCACATGTGAATCTGAACTTCTTCTACTCGCCACTTGTTGGAACGAACGGAAGATTGGAATTAATGGGAACCGATACGCGACGACAGACAAATTTGGATGGATTCTTGCGACTTCCTGCCGATCAGCAATTAGAAGTTCTCAAACTTCAGCAGCCAAAAATGATCGAGACCGGACATTATGCCGTTACGATGAAGGAGTCTCTCATAGAAAAAGCTTATGAAATCGGAGAAAAGTTTGTGAAAATTATGGCGAAGGAAGTTCCGCCGGGAATGGTAGGCCCTTTTGCCCTTCAGGGTGCGGTTGTTGCCGAAAATGGAAAAGAAGAATTTGTGATTTTTGATGTCAGTATGCGTATTCCCGGATCACCCGGTACCAAGTCCACGCCGTATAGTTCGTATTTGTTTGGTGATTCACTGAGTTACGGCGAGCGTATTGGTATTGAGCTGAGAAGTGCGATTAATACGAATAAGTTAGATAAACTTGTAAGCTAATTTCTTATGAAATTTCCTAAAGTTATTATTCTCGCGGCAGGGCAAAGCAAACGGATGGATCCGCTTCCGGATAAGAATTTCTTGAAATTCTGCGGAAAACCGTTGCTGCAGTGGCAGGTGGAGCAATTGGCTAGGGCTGGATTTCGTGATGTGGCGGTTATTGGGGGGAGACATAATCTGGAGGAGCTGCGAGCGATGGCGAGTGGAGAAGGTGCGATGAAGCTTGACAAAAAAAACCGGCGCGCGCCGGAAAAAAAACTAAAATTACCGCACAAGAAAGCCAAATCATTTTTTGAAGTTTTGGAGCAGAAAAAATTGGAAGATGGAATGGCTGGGGCAGTATTGTCGGCGGAAAAATGGATTGGCGATGAGGCGTTTTTGGTCGTAAGCTCAAATGATATTGTGGATGATTCGATTTTTGAGGTGTTGAAGAAGGCGATGAAGGGCGTAAAGAAAACTACGAGCGGTTTTCTCGTTGCCAAACAGGTAGAAGAATATTTTCCGGGTGGTTACTTGAAGGTAAAAAATGGTGCCATCACGGGTATTGTAGAAAAACCGGGCGCAGGGAAAGAGCCGAGTGACCTGGTGAATATCGTGTTTCACCTTCATATGCAGTCGGAGAAATTGTTTGCAGCGTTGAAAAAAGTAAAGACAAGTCGCGATGATAAATATGAGGTAGCACTTGATACATTAATACAATCCGGTGAGCAGTTTATGGCACTTCCGTATAGTGGCTTCTGGCAGCCGGTAAAGTATCCTTGGCATTTAATATTCGTATGGAAGAAATTATTTGAAATGTTGATTGTAGGGGCGAAAGGAAAGAAAAAAACTATTCAGAAAATTTCAAAAAAAGCATTGATTGCAAAATCGGCCGTCATTCGTGGAGATGTAATTATTGAGGATGGAGTAAAAGTTTTTGATCACGCCGTTATTCAGGGACCGGCCTATATTGGAAGGAACTCGATAGTGGCAAATAACGCCCTCGTACGCGACTCCCATCTCGGCGATGGTTGCGTTGCGGGATATTCGACGGAAATCGCCAGGAGCTACCTTGGCGATCGAGTATGGACTCATACGAATTATATTGGGGACAGTGTCATCGGCTCTGGAAGTTCTTTTGGATCAGGATCGGTTACGGGAAATTTACGATTAGATGAAGGTCCTATATCAGTCGTGATAGGAGAGGAAAAAGTGGCATGTGGCAGCAATAAATTAGGTGCCATTATTGGAGAAAACGTACGAATAGGTATCAATGTCAGTCTGATGCCAGGAGTGAAGATTGGAAATAATTGTTTTATTGGAGGAGGGATTTCTGTAGCGAAAGACGTGCCGGACAGTAAATATGTGTATGGAAAGTGGGAGTTGACGATGAAAGACAATACCGCAAAAGTTGATCCATCGGCTCGCGAACTTATGATGCGAAGATTGAAGGGTTAGTCCTGAATATGCTAACGTGTTGACGTATGAAAGTATCTATCATCACCGTTAATTTTAATCATAAGTACTTCCCGAAGTTGCAGGTGGAGGCACTGAAAAAAAGTGTGTGTGATTTTGAATATGAAATTGTGTATGTGGATAATGCCTCGGATGATCCGATCAGCGTTGGTTTTCTCGAGCAGGCCGCGAAAGAAGGAAGGTTGAAATTAGTGAAGTCGGTGAAAAATGTTGGATTTGCAGGAGGAAATAATTTGGGTGTGAAAAATTCGAGTGGAGATTTTGTATTTATTCTCAATCCTGATACGGCCGTTGCGCCGGATACGTTACAGAAGATGGTGGACTATCTCGATGGACATCATAATATCGGAATGCTGGGACCTCAGCTTGTCTATAGCGATGGCACAATTCAGGAGTCGTGTCGAAGAGACATGAGCTTTTTGGATTTGGCGGTGAAGCGAACATTTTTGCGCTATTTGCCGTGGTTCCGCGGAAGAGTGAAAAAATATCTCATGGCAGATTTCCAGCATGATCGCACGCAGGAAGTCGAATTAATCACCGGTGCGGCGATGATGTTGCCACGGAAAATTTTCGATGAGGTTGGAGGTTTCGATGAACGGTATTTTTTGTTTATGGAAGATTTTGATCTATGCAAAGAGGTGAGAA
>CAYHGS010000020.1:0-10877 GCA_964356305.1 uncultured Candidatus Peribacteria bacterium | reverse complement strand
GATGAACGGTATTTTTTGTTTATGGAAGATTTTGATCTATGCAAAGAGGTGAGAAAAGCGGGATATAAGGTTGTGTATTACCCTGAGGCAAAAGTAGAGCACTACCACAAGAGACTCAGTGGCGGAAATTTCTTCAGTATGTTAATGAAACGCGTATTTTGGCTGCACGTTCAAAGTGCTACCAAATATTTTTGGAAGTGGAGGTAATATATACTATCGTCCGCTTCGTGGCTTTCGGATGAAAATAGAGAGTTTGTCGTCTAGGTATTGCGGTAATGACCTTGTGGTTTTTCCTGAAATACGCAGCCTGCCCATCAGTCGCAAAAGTAATGATGGCTCATCATTATTCACACTATTCATCACTTTTTCATCTACGGTGCGCCTGTAATCCGTGTGGCGTAACGCATATGCCGTATCCTCCCCCAATCCGTCTTCCTCACCCAACGCTAAATCTATATTTACATCTACCTCAAGTCTTTGAACTATCTTTTGCAACTCTGCCGGCCTGACTGTTTCCTCTGGGGCTCCTATATCAGCCCCTTTTCTACTAGACGTTCCCCCTACAATCTGAATATCCTTACCAAAACCAAGCAATACCCCTCCTCTCGTATCAAGATCGGTAATGCACTTTCGTATCTCTGCGCGCAATTCCGCAGGATCATCATGCCGCACTACCATAATCGTCTTCTGTCGGGTACCATTTCGAAATTGCTCTACATGGGAACCATATACTCTACAAACTCGATCTATCAGACCCTGGTTCCTCGAGAGATATCGATATGATTCAGGCTTTATGACGGCCTCACTATCAGCTTTTCGCTCCTGCGGCTTTTCTATTTCTGGTACTTTTGGCTGGCCAAATATGCCCGTACCATCAATAATTTCCCCTAAATTAGTGTCATCTTTCTTGTCGGCAGTGCCTGTGCTGACCCTCGGTCTTCGATCTGAAATGTTCGATACGGACATATACACGTGAAATATAGAAGACTGGATTCTATCCGCCTTCGTTGCTATTGTCAATTATTCGCTTTATGTTCTTATGCTGTTTTAGCTTTGGCAAGTTGACGTATAATCTCGGGATAATACTGTTTTTCGAGGGTCTGGACCTTGTGTTTGAGGGTTTCCGGAGTGTCAGTTGGGTCAATTGGAATTGACTTCTGGAGAAGAATTTCACCGGCGTCTACGTCGGCGGTGACGCGATGAATCGTCATGCCAGTTTCTTTTTCGTGGGCGGCAAGGACGGCCTCGTGAACGGATTTTCCGAAAAATGACGGACCGGAAAATTTTGGAATAAGAGCCGGGTGGATGTTGATAATTTGAATATCATTCTGATTGAGTTGGTCGATGAAATATGGCGTCAGAATGCGCATATAGCCGACGAGGACGATGAGGTCTGGATTCATTGGGATAATGGATTTTGCGAGTTGTGCGTCGAACTGTTCTCGAGTACGCGGGAGATGTGTTTTTGGGTCGTTTTGGCTGATGTGGATAGTTTTGTAACCTTGAGCTTTTGCCCGGGCAAGGGCGTAGCAGTTTTTCTTGTTGGAAATAACGGCGGCGAGCTCAATGTTTGGCATTGTTCCGGCTTTGAGTTCGTCAATGATGGCCTGGAGGTCCGTACCATTGGTCGAGGCGAGGACGACGATGCGGAAGGGTGACATGGGGCGAATTGTAATATATGAATGCAAAAACTATTGTAGCAAATATGCGCCATGCGTCTATGCCGAGTGGCTGTTTGCTATATATTGATATTTGTGTTATAATTAGACCAAATAAAAACAAATGCTATGGACGAACCGGAAAATCATACTCGACGGAATTTCATCATTGGAGGCACGCTCCTGGTGCTCTTTGTCGTTTTTTTCGTTTTCACTGGAAATGCCGGACGACTCATGAAGGGTGATTTTCAATTTGAATTCACTCCCGAGTTTAATAATTTCCGCTTCGTACCTACACCAAGCGAAGACATAAATACCCGTACTCTGGATGCTCGCCGTATCATGACTCCGGAAGAGATGTTCCAGGAAGAGCAGCGCAAAATGTCTGACGAGACGGCAGAACAAAGAAACAAAAATGTCATTTTCACGACCGACACTGAAGAAGCAGAAAAGAAAAAAATCCAAGAAGAAGAAGCCAAAAAGATTCAGGCACAAAAAGATCTCGATAATACTACCCTCTCTGTTTCACCTTCGCAGGCTATGTCGCCATACCTGACTGTCAATTCAAAAACAGTAAGCGCCACGAATCCGCTTAAGGCTGCGCAATATACTCTATGCGCCAATGGACCATCCGAAGTGACGATTACCAACGTAAAATTCATGAATCAGGATTCGGGCAAGACCAGCGTGGGTCATTTTTTCGTTCAGGGAAAAGCCCCTTCGATCGACGTTTCGCTATCAAACTATTGGACGGGTGATTTTATGACGCTCGATAACTACAAGCTTCCTGCGAATACTTGTGTGGATGCCGGCATGAATCTCGTAAGCGTGAATGCTGCTGCCGAGTGGCAACGTATTATTCTCAAAGGCGTGAAGGCGAATGCGAAGGTCACCTACGTAGGTGAATATGAATATTTCTATTCCAATGAGAATAACATTACGGAGACTTCAATTTTTGGTTCTCATATTACGTATATGCCTGTTCAGAAGTACAACGTCAAGCATCTCGATAACGAAAAATCTTTTCAATATTTGAGCGATGCTTCTCAGAATCAAGATAGACTCTATGGAACCTACGGTATCGCCACCCCCTTCAATGGAACTACCAAAATTACGGCACTCAAAATCAAGCTCGAAACATCAGATTTCGATTCCGTAGAGGCAGGTTTCACTCTATCTCCTGTTAAGCAGATCTGGGAAGTTGGCTCCAATCTTCAAAATTATAAGTACCCAAATCAAAAAACTGTATCGATGGCAATTCCACCTCCCGCTACTCTGGTAGCTGCGTCAAATAGCACGGTATTCAAAGCAAATGAAACCGCTACCATTCCGGTAGATATTACCCTCAATGGTGCGAATGTCGTCATCCTCGAATTTACCTCTAGCCTGGGTGTGCCAAAAACTTCCGGTACCTTCAAGCTCCACATCGTGGGGCTAGAAAGTAATGGCGAAAGTCTTACTGATTTTACCACGCTGGAAACTCCTACTATTCAAATCGTTGACAAGGTCGCTCCAAAAGCAAAAGGCAGTATCACGCTTATGCCAAATCCGGGCAACCAGTTCAAAACTTGGATGGATTCTGACGATGTTCAAGCTGGCATTACCAAGAATGGTCATGTGAAATTTCTGACACTTGATACCAATCTGAAGAATCTGAACTTTCCGGATATGAAGATTCAAAAGCTTGAACTGAAGATCGACGGCACGTTCAAGTCACCTCTCAATATAGATGTCGTGCTCGGTGATGTCCTTCTTCCGACGACGTACACCGTCAATAAAGGCGGAGTCCTCACCCTCACCGATATTCCTCTCGACTATACGATGTGGAATTTCCAGTTTTTTGTTAAAAATATTCCAGGTGATCCGAAGTTTCCTCTCCATATCAAGCCAAGGCTTCAAAATATTGAACTCGTGTATGCGAAGGATGGCGCGAACTTCAAGAAAGACGAAAAAATTCCTGTATTCCTCAATCAATACGATATAGTAACGGATAAGTGGATCGATATTCCCCTTACTACCTTTCCGGCTACATTTGGCATTACCAGCATCGGTCCGAGCTCTCTGAATTATAAAGATCTCGATAGCGGCAATGTAAAAGGGGGCGCAACCGTTGTATCTATCGGCAATCTTCCCAAGGGTCAGGTGAGTGAGTTTACGATGAATAAAGCATGTTTCATTTCGCAAGGCAATGCCTCTATTTACTCTGTCACCTATAACCACGCCTCACGAGAGAAATCTCCATTCAAGGATATCAAGCTTTCTATTAATGAGAGCAATAACATCTATTTGAAGTCTGCCGATTGGACGAAGGAACAGTCGAAGTTCATCCTTACTACTCCAGAATTCATTGGCAATGACAATACCAACTGCTTCTCGCTGGTCGTACTTGATCCGCTCGAGCCGGTTGAAGATATCTGGTTTCATCTTATCGGAATTGAGGCGAAGACCGCAGGCGGCAAGCTCGTTCCCGTGTACGCGAATAGCATTCCTCTCGATAAAAATCCTGTAAAAGGATCTACTTATATTTTCAAATAATATGATGACACGTAAATATTTTGGTATCGCCGCACTTCTTATCCTTCTCGTCGCCGGATATTTCGTTGGAGGGGAGAAGCTCTTGGGAAGTTTCGAGGAGCTTCCATTCGGTAGCCGCTTTAAGCAGAATACGCAACCTGTTACGGAGAAAAATCCTATTCGTTCGCTTGTAAATCAAGATGACGTACCTCGATTTATCAATCCCTATGCGACGGACGTGGTAGCCCTTTATAAAGAAGGTCCGAAAAATTACACGTACACTCCTCAGCAGATTGCGAATATTTCTTATGATAAAAAAACTTTACTCTCGCAATTTTCTATTTGTGCTACCGGGAAAAAAGATGCAACAATTACTGGCATCAAGGTGAAGATGTATTCCAAGGCACAGTATTCATTCATTCCTTATCTCGATTCAAAGCAGCTCTGGAAAACGGAAATTACTGACATGATGACTCCACCAAATTCTCCATGGAACGATTCCTCTTGGGATTATGATACGAAAACATATGACTTCCTTCTCGACACTCCAACAACCATTCTTCTTGGAAAGTGTAAAAAACTTAATCTGATGGCGACGAAGATTATTCCTGGTGGTAAATGGATCTTGCCTGTCATTGTCGGGGTGGGTACGAACGAAAAGGTTGAATTTATTGGCGATGGTAATGCGAAAAAGGTATTTGATGGCAAGGATCCAAGCAAGGAATATGGATTGGGTGTATTATCCCTTCTTTACCCTCAGCCCGGGCCACTGGTTATCGAAAATTATGTGCCTTCTCTCAAGAGCATCACGAGTCCTGATTATGAATATTTTAATTTCTTCGGGCATCATACCTATGCCAATCCTCAGAAAATAAGCAGCATTACGTTGGAGATGAAAACGAACTCTACGCAAAAATTTGATGCCTCGCTAGACATGTCTGTTAATGGCAATGATCCACTTGATGGATCGAATACTCCTGGCATCCAGGCGATGTCGCAAAAAATCACTCTTGAGCCGAATAAGCCTCAAAAAATTCCTGTCGACCTCACGCTTCCTTCATTTTCAGGACTCTCCATCATTGTACACGGTATGCTCCCTGCAGGGAGCGCCACATATTCCGTCAAGCTCTCTGGCATTGTTTCGGATGGCGCCGTGATTCTTGAGAATAATGATGTCACGAAATTTGCACCTTTCGTTTCTAAAAAATCAGGTACGGTTGAAGTGAATATTCCCGGCATGGCACAGCCTGCCTTTCCTCCTGACTACACAGACGATCCACCACCTGATGATTATAGCGACGGTGATGCGCTCGTGAAGGAAACTGCTGCGGTTCATGGCTTGAAATTCTGGGGCATGGAGAACGATCAAACATATTCAGCGGAAAGTGCTACAAATAAGATTCTCAAGGACGGTTCTCTTGAGATTGGATATTTCGCTGTTGATAATCTTGATAAAAAGAATTCCAGTGTGGAATATGTCGCTTCTCCGCTTAATTTCACACTGAAAACGAATATGACCGACTCGCCGCTCAAGGTTCGTATCGATACCGCATCCCTTGACCAGCCAACCGTCTCTAAGGAAATCATCATTATTCCTAATACGCCAACCACACTTAATCTTCCGAAGTTCACCAATGAACTCTACGTGCACATTCAACTTATTGAATTTCCTAAGACTATCAAACAAAATTTCTATATTCAAACGGTATTAAATTCTCTTTCGTTCACGTATGGCAAAGAATTTACGGTTATGAAAAATGGAATTTCGAAGAAAATTGCTGCCGGAAGCCCAGTGTCCGTTATTTCCTATAATCAATGGGGAAAAACCTCTAAGATGATTAATTTTCCGAAGGGTATGGGTAGCACCATTATCAATTTCTCAGGGTTATTCCAAACCTCTTCCGACAATATTGGCCCACCGTATACGAAGGTTGTCGACCTGGATTCATTGGATCCAAAAGCGTTCATCGAGATGAGTCAATTCTGCCTGCTTGCGAACGAGAACACTGACATCAAGGAACTTAACTTTGAACATGTCGTTCGCGAGACGTCGCCATTCAGTACCATTAAGCTCTCCGTAAATGGTAACCTCGATATTCTCCTGGAAAAGAGCGGATGGACCAAGAAAGATGCCAACTTCCCGATGAGCTCACCGATTAATTTCGTTGGCGGAGAGACAAAATGCTTCTCTCTCAAGGTTCAGGGCGTTATCGATGACAGCCTCGAGGGTATATATTTTGATCTCATGAATATCAAAGCATTTTCTTCCAAAGGCGTTGCGATGAAAACGATTTTGAAAAATGGAGAAGCATTATCGCCTGATAATATCTTGAAGGGGACGCAATTTGATTTCTTTTAACGTTTTTATTCTTCAAGGAGATGCGATTTTTTGAGCGCCGGGAGGCCGAGCTTGGCGCGGATACGCATGCCGGTAGGCGTGACGGCGAGGCCGCCGAGAGCTGTTTCTCTAATCTTCGGTGACATAAGTTTTCCGATGTTCCACATGGCTTCGACGACTTCGTCGAAGGGGATGTAGGAGACGATGCCGGAGAGCGCGAGGTCAGCAGCACCGAGCGCGTGTTGGGTGCCGAGAGCGTTGCGTTTAATACATGGAACCTCGACGAGACCACCCAACGGATCGCATGCGAGTCCTAGGGCGGATTTCATAGCCATTGCTGCTGCGGTCATAGCTTGTTCCGGTTTACCGCCGCGCATTTCTACCGCCGCTGCTGCGGCGCACGCATTCGCCGCTCCTACCTCCGCCTGACAACCTGCGGCTGCGGCAGAGAGCGTTGCATTTTCTGCGATAATAATTCCAATACCTGCCGCGGTGAATAATCCACGTAAAACCTTATCCTCTGAAAGTTTATCAATTTCCTTAATTGCCATAATCACTCCTGGAATTACTCCCGATCCTCCTGCCGTAGGGAAAGCAGCGATACGACCCATGCAAGCGTTCGTCTCTCCTGTAGCAATTGCATACGTCATCGCGCGAATCGCAAGTTCGTTCAAATAGGTCTTTCCTTTTTTCTTCTGAAAATATTTCATCAACTTTCCCGCACCACCTCCCGACATACCGCTCAATGATTTTTTTGGCTCATATATGCCACCATTTATGGCTTCCTTCATAACTGCCGCTACTTTTCTCATCTTGTCCATTACCTCTTTACGACTCGCGTCTGCAATTTCCATTTCATATCGAATCACTATTTCTGAAAGTGGTTTTTTGAACTTCTTCGAAAGTTTCAGGAGTTCAGCCGCATTTTTGAACATGTATGACATATTAGTGCGCTAATTTAGTTAATGAACGAACAAACTCAATACCGGGGATTTGCTCAAGTGCCAATACTTCCTTAAGTGTGATATGCTTCTTGTCTATATTAACGATGCTCATCGCATGGCTGTTGATTTTTGAGGTTTGCACATTGGCAATATGATGGCCTTTCTTCATAAGATATGCCGTTAATTCTTCGAGCGACCGATTGGATGATTCATGGGAAACAATAATGGACTTGTACTTTCCTGCCATGGCGCGAATATCCACATCAAAATTATTTACCTGGCAGATCATCACGTTTCCTCCTCCAATAGAAGAACCAGTGATACTCATTGTCTTGTCGCCCTTTTGCAAAATAACCCTCACCGTATTTGGGTGAAACTTCGGGCCGAGGTCCACTACCTGAAATTCGTACTCAATATGCCTCTTTTTCGCCTCCTTAAAGGCGTCTTTTATACGAGGATCACTTGTCTTGAACTTCATAATTCCCGCGAGAAGTGCGCGGTCTGTGGCATGCCCTTTTGTAACGGTTCCAAAGCTGCCATGCAACTGAAAAACGACCTTTTCAGGGGTCGAATCATATATCGCGCGCGCCAACTGTCCTATCTTCACCGCTCCCGCGGTATGAGAGCTGCTTGGACCGACCATAATGGGGCCGGCTATGTCGAAAACCGAGTAGGTTGTTGGCATAGAGTTGTTAGTTTGTGGCTCTCAGTTTAGCAGGTTTTTCCGCCCGTGCAAGGAGCATATAGGCGTATTTTACGTACAAAATCGTCCATTATTCTATGTCATCTCCGGCAATTCTGCCCCATCGTGCCTTCTCTCCTCGTTTTGACCAGTCTTTAACCTCTGCTGGCGCGGAATACTTTTCTTGATGATACTTGTAAAACTTAATGACAAAACGAAGGAACTCACTACGACTAATGTATCCTTCAATTTTCATCAACTGTTTAACTTCTTTCTCCTGCTGCTCATTTAGTCTGAAATAAATAGTCGCCATTATATTGATGTGTTAAAAAAATAATATTTTCCTCTCTCCACACACTTCTCTCTTTTATCCACTTTTGAATCCTTAGCAACTCCTGAGCATGGGGTACCTCGTGGTGCTAGCAATTCGTGAGCAATCCAATATTGACCATTTTGCACATGTCTTCCCCTCTATGTTTTTTCTACAAAATAATTCGCACTTGTGAGCGTATCATGCGGTTCTAACATTTTTCTGACATTTAGAGAATTTTTTTTGGATACAATACCCGATAGAGGCAATCTTTTGGCTTGCATGTCATATCCGTGTGCGACACACGTTTAACAAATTTAACCGGTGCTCCGCGGATAATTACAAACGGAATTGATTCACTTCCCTCGCCTGTGACGACCGTAGCGGCGGCACTGAGCCCGTCTGCGATATTTTTCTGTGTCACTCGAAGGGTATTTCCAAAAAGATCTTTTTTTCCTCGATAATCTTCCACGCCCTGAAAACCGCTATAGCCCAATGCAATTCCCGTTACACCATTTCGCAGTGGAATAATAAAAGAATCAAAAATTAATACGCCACATTTTTTTTCGACTTTCCTATCTTCATGACTGGATAAGATTTTTTTTCGTAATATTTCCGCAGAGGCATAGGCATCTTTTGGCCAGCCAATCGCATACCCTTCCGGTGTGTTCGAAGTATCGACGCCGGCACTTGGCGTGAAAATATTATTTTTTATGGTCAGAAACATCTCGTCATCAAACGTGAGGTCGGCCTCGCTCTCAATATATTTCAGAAGCGCGGAACTGTCTTTGTAGGCTCCATAGCGGCCTTTTGTTGAAGTCTCGTTTTTCCCACGAATATCGATGAGCCCGCCTTCAGTGAGGGCGACCACTTTTGAAACGATGGCAATAATATCCCCACTCTGAAGTGAAATTTTCGCCACGTGTAGGCCACCCATCAGTACTTCGACGAGATCATCTTCTGGCTTAATCTTCCGCGTTTTGATGGGAATTATTTCCATATTCTTGCAGGACGATGCTACACTGGCCGTACCTACTTGTCACTTTTTCCTCTTATCCCTGTTCCCATGAAGCACTTCGGTATTATTGCGAATCCGGTTGAGCATAGTATCTCTCCTCGAGTCTATACTGAGGCTTTTGAAGCTGATTCGATCGATGCGATGTTTGAACCAATAGAACTTGATGCGAGTGGTAGGGATCTTGGGGGCTTTTTCGATGCAATGCGTGATGGAGCCTATGATGGATTGGCTGTTTCTCACCCGTTCAAGGAGATGTGCATGGCGCTGGTTGATGAGGTAGATCCGGTGGCGCAAGAAATTGGTGCGATTAATACCATCGTGCGAGAAGGGAAAAAACTGATTGGATACAATACTGACTGGTGTGGAGTGGAGCGCGCTAGCGGAGTGGCACTCGAACAGAATCGCAAAAAAATGACGACGTTGAAATGGAAAAAAATTGTGTTGCTTGGTGCGGGCGGCGTCGCTCGAGCAGCAGCGTATGCATTTCGCAAAGCGGGTGCGCATGTATTTCTCGTTAATCGTACCGCCGAAAAAGGGCAAGAGGTTGCGGAAAAATTTGGAGCAGAATTTGTCGGCGATGCTGCGCAGGCGAGTGAAGGCCTCGATCCCTACGATATTATTTTTCAGGCGACTTCGATAGGAATGGGCAGCGATATTTCTCCACTTCCTATTACTTTTTGGGAGGATCATGGGAACGGAATCGCCATTGAATCTATCTATCACCCACTAATGACGCGCTTCTTGCGTGAGGCGGAGCGTGCGGGATGGGATATTGTTACCGGAAATCATCTCTTTGAAGGCCAGTGGGATGAGCAATACCGACTTTTTAAAGCTGCTTTCTAAGGCAAACGTCTTTATCTATTTACGTCGATGCTATAAATTTGACGTTTCATTTCCCTTCGCCTATATTGCAATGAACACAACGAGTAGTTCATTGACAGATCGGCGCAAACAGTTGTCTACCACGAACGCTTCACGGCGTTGCAATGACAGACAGGGGAATAAACTTTGGCATTAATAATTGCCCACTATAAAATCCTAGTGAGATCCAATAGCGAAGCAGTGTTAAACAAAAAACCAAAACCAAACAAACAAAAAAAATATTACAAAGCCCTAGAAAAGCTACCAAGCAATCCGAAAGGATCACTTGTCTCCCATCCATCTTTTATTCCTCTATCTGTCCTTGCTTAGGCTTGGCCTTCCCTCACGGGTTGGCTACCTCGATACATTTCTGGTCATACCGATCTCACCTATATTAGAGAACGTGTCTGGCGCAAACAGAGAGTCACAAGGCGGTGACTATAAAATAAATGTCCAGGCCATATAAGCTCAGACAAAAACAAAAATAAAGTTCCTCAGTCAAATATAAACATAAAAACTTTTCTTGACTGATAGGCAAACTTTCAAGCCCCC
>CAYHGS010000019.1:0-24186 GCA_964356305.1 uncultured Candidatus Peribacteria bacterium | reverse complement strand
TTTTTGGCAGAAGAATCCACTGTCCCTGCTTGTTGTAGGTTGAGTATACCAGGCCAGAACCCTCTATTACGTGGTTCGTCTTGATCGTATAGTCTGAGGTCTGTGAAGCTAAGGCCATGGCGTCAATAAATGACACGTTCGTCTTAATATTCTTGCTTAGACTGTCGTAAAGACCCGAGAGTATCGTATAGAAGTCTCCCGATTTGAGGCGTTCTTTGACGGCACTTATGACCTGCTGCTGACGTCTGGAGCGGTCGTAATCAGAGGTAGATTTACGACTACGGGCGTATTTGAGGGCGAGACTGCCATCCATGTGATGCATTCCCACACCTATAGAAAACACCTCGTATTCGATATTATTTTTTGGATACTGATAATCGTAAATTCCCTTATCTACGTTAAGCTCCAAACCTCCAATAGCATCAACGAATTGTGTAAAGGCCTTCATATCTATGATAACAAAGTTATCGAGTTTTATATTTGTTACCAACGTTATCTCTTCGGCTAATTTCTGAATCCCGAAGAATTCATAGAACTCATTTATTTTTCTCCCGTTTATAGCGAAATCACGCGGAATGCTTATGAGTGTAACATCCTTTCTTTTATTATTGAGTACGGCGACGATGATAGAATCCGTGAGTTTACTATGCTGACCTACGAGAAGGTACGCTGTGGTATCGGATGCTGGTACTAGCGACGAAGAACTTGTTATGACTGTTTGGCTTGTTTGTTCGGTTACTATATCCCCTTTCGTAATTTCTTGAGATAGAGGTATAAGTTGCATTTCGTTTTTCTCAGGCTGTGTAGATACCGTTATATTTCCTGCCTTCAGATTCCCAATCTCATCAATGAGTACATTAATTTGAGCTTGTTTAACCTTCAGGTCTTTTACAATATTAATTCCGGATACAAGCATCGTTAACGTGGCGACTGATATCACCGTGACGAGAACTGCGAGATTTATTTTCCAGTGTTTCATTGTGGCGTTTGTGTTGGAGTTGTCGGTACTGCCGGTACAGCTGGTTCTGGAGTGGGCGCGATGGGTACTTGAGGCTCTGTAGGTACAGGAGTTGTTGGAGTTGCTTTGACTCCGAGTGTTGCTGCGAGTGCTCCTTCAGTTGCCTCCGGTGGAGTTTCCGGTTCGGCCTCGATACCGATTCTTGCCATAATCTCTTGTTCAACGAAGTCATGTTTGCGTCCATACTTCATACGAGCGTACTCACGAACGATTGCGCCGATCTTTTTGTTTTCACCCTTCTTGTCCCAAATAGTCTCAAGAGAGAACGGACGAGAAGTCGTGTTATTGATATTAAGTTTTACATACGCTTTGTAGTTTGAGATCCCTACGAGATCTTGCTCTGTCACGATTGGGGCAAATTCTTTCGCGAGGTATTCGGCATCTTCCGCGCCGACCTTGAAGGCACAAATGGTACCAACGTTACCGAAAACGGCATCACGGATCTGTGTGTTGCTCGAGCCGGTTTTGGTCACTACGAGCTGACTGATATACTGATGCGCCATTATCAGGGCGAGGTGATATTTACGAGCTTCAGAGAGAATTGAGGCGAAACTTTCGGTAGCGAAGTTTTGAAACTCATCTACATAGAGGTAGAAGTCACGTCGCTGATCCTCGGGGATATTGGCACGACTCATGGCTGCCATCTGAATTCGGGCCACCATAATCAAACCTAGGAGCTGCGTATTAAGATCACCAATCTTACCCTTTGAAAGATTTACGAGAAGAATCTTTCCCGAGTCCATGCATTCACGGAAGTTAAAAGCTGACTTTGGCTGTCCAATCGTATTACGCATAATGGAGTTCGTAATGAACGGACCAAACTTCGCTGAGAAGTATGGGATCATTTCCTGCTTTTCCCTGTCCCCTGTTTCAGCATATTCATGCTTCCAAAATGAGAGAACAACTGGGTTTTTTGCCTTACTTATCTTGTAATTTCTAAACTCCGTGTCGACGAAAATTCTAGGTACATCAATGAGTGTCGCACCCTCATCAGGGTCCTCCATGAGCGTCAGACAAGCGTTCCGGAAGTAATGCTGAATACGAGGCCCGAAGATTTCATCTCCGAATAACTTTATGAAAATTTCTGTCGCCTGACTGGATGCGAGATCCTGCTCTTCCGCGCCTTTCGCCTCAAGAATGTTCAGACCCATAGGACGTTCCGTGTCGCCGGCATCAAATATAACGACATCCTTCACGCGCTCTTTTGGAACGTAATTTAACGCATCATCAATCAAATCACCGTGTGGATCAATGACACAGATGCCTTCTCCGTTTTTGATATCCTGACGAATCATATAGCTCAAAAGCGAAGACTTACCTGAACCGGATTTACCAATGATATACTGATGTCTTGCCCTATCTTTTTTCAGGAATACGACCGGTTTTACGACGCCTCGATAACTGTTGTTCCCCAGTACCAAGCCTTCATTCCCCATATCGGCTGGAACCGGAAGCTTCTTATATGAGAGCCACATGATGGATGGCGTAAAGTTATATTTTCCATCCGGAAAGTGATAAATCGTCGCGAGTTCTTCTTCTGAAAGAATATTTTCTTTTTCACCAAATCCAAATATTTTTGTCTCAAGAATTCTTTTATTATAATTCCTTAACATCCACGGGTTGTTGATAAAGTCGATTGGAATTGCCCTACGCACCACGAAGCCGTTAGAACCTTCATCGTTTACCGAGTTGATAGCGAGTTCCATGCTGTTCATCATCTTTTCCGCTTTTTCATCCGTTGACGAAGAGGCAATCATTCTAATTACCGTGTGAAAATTTGCTTCCTGGGATTTCTCACCCATCTTTTTCGCTGTATCTTCTTTGCTCGCGATCATACGCACCATACCTCTCTGGTAGTAATCTTCCCCTTTTTCTTGTTTTTGGTCGCCTTTTCCTTTGGCTGCGAGTGAAAAAAGATCACCTATGAATCCAAGTATTGACGAGCCCTTTGGATTCCCTTCTCTATCTAAGGGTCTTCCTTGAAATATAGCTTCACTCACTTTTAGTGCTTTATCTGCAATTTTTTCAGCTGCCGGACGCATAATAATCTGAATTGCCCCCACTTCATCCTCATCCATTTTGGTGAAGATATTTGTGATGGCGTTGAGAGGATCATTTTCAATGGTCTTGAATGTTTTTATCGGAAACCAATATGGCTCTCTCTGTCTCACATAATTACATTTGATTGCCTTATTTGTATTTTTAATATAAATGGGTTCTACCGGCTCAATTTCCGCACTTGGATAGAATGAAGTAATCTGTTTTTCGATCAACCCGCTATAGTATTCCACGGCAACTACATAAAAGTTAATTACTTTTTTCTCAACAATAATCTCAAAAGAAAGAACATCTGAATGAAAGAGATATCTACGTATCATATTCATGATATTCAAATTTTTCAACTCATAGAGCGAGCGATAGCACTGCTGCATGATTGCTATTTTTTCTTTCAAATCCTTTTGTACTTCCTTTTCTTTATCTTTCTGTGAGTCTTCTCGAGGAAGAGTTACTTTGAAATATATATTTTTTACATGTCCCACATACCAATAACGCATGAGCCATACCAGGAAGTGAAATGCCAACGGTACACCAATAATTACTACCACTATAGCAACCGGGTTCGCTTTGGTGAAACTCCAGGTAATATTCCAGTAGTGAGCAATCAGTGCCGTGTCTATATTTATTTTTGGAATAGTCATTTGTGTCGGTTTTTTTACTTCTTTTCATTATATCATATTTTAGCTTTAGGAGCAAGGGTGATGGCTTACTTGTCACATGATTTTTAGGTTTTGCGCAGCTTTAAAAAGTCACATATTTTTATTATGTATTATAATACTTGTTTCTGCGCGCGCAGAAATTGCCTACTAATTCAGCCTTTTATCGGCTCATTTTCCCAATACAGCTCCAATTACCTCATCCAAGTGACAGTATCCTTTTTTGAATACACCTGCACATTTTGATTTTATGTCCGGGTTGAGACTTTCCGGGAGAGTGCTGAGAACTATGACTCTGATATTCTTTTCAAGAGCAGCCCGGGCAACCGCTTCTCCGTCGCCGCGATGGGGCATGTGGAGATCTGTTAGAACGGCATCAATGTCTTCTGTTCTAAGAATTTCCAGTGCCTGCTCCTTGTCCTGTGCTTCGAAAACTTCTGTATTCTTGCGCAACATTCCCGCCAGTTCATTTCGAAGGGCATCATTATCTTCCGCTATGAGAATATTTTTGCGCATTATTTTGAGAGAAATGAGTAGAGATAACATTTGATTCCTCCGTTGAATAACTTTCTATTCTTGTCGGCTGGTCGGCCAAAGAGCTGGGGAAAGTTTTCACTTGGCGTGATGATGAAGAGCGAACAGTTTCTTGCTTGCGCAAATTCTTTCCCAAATTCTCGATACATTTTTTCGACAGAAGGCTTGTCTTCCAGTCGCTCGCCATATGGTGGATTGCAGATGAAGGTGGTGTTTTCAAACTTAGCGAAGTCGAGATCGTGGAAGTCCGTGCACTGAAAATTGATATTCCTGAAACCTGCATTGCCGGCGTTTCCACCTGCTGTTCGGAGTATTCCTGCATCAATATCAAAACCATAGATTCGTAGTTTTACGTCTTGTTTTTTTTCTGCTTGAGCCTCTTCATGAATTTTTCTAAACATGTTTTTGTCTATCCATGGCCACTTCTCGAAGGCAAATGTTCGGTTGAGGCCGGGAGCTATATTTTGCGCCATGAGTGCCGCTTCGATGAGAATCGTACCACTTCCACAGAATGGATCGACTAACGTGCGGTCAGGAGTCCAATCTGAGAGCTTCACCATCGCCGCAGCGAGCGTCTCCTTCATAGGGGCTTCGTTTGTCCTCGTGCGGTATCCGCGTTTATGAAGACTGTCTCCGGAAGAGTCGATGGTGATGATGAACTGATCTTTGTTCGACTTCACCATGATCTGATAGGTGGCCCCTGAATTTTCCGAGAGAATCTCGCTTTTATGTTTTAATTGTAGCCGCTTAACGACGGACTTTTTTACTATACTTTGAATGGCCGGTTCGGAGTGGAGCATGGATTTGACACTTGTGGCATCTACGGGGAAGGCGTCGTTTTTGCCAATATACTTTTCCCACGGAAGCACGCCCACCATGTCAAATAGCTCATCAAATGTTGTTGCTTGAAACTCCCCCACTTTTATCTGGATACGATCGGCACAGCGTAGCCAAAGGTTTGCCTTCATCAACGCCGTCTCATCACCCTCAAATGTAATCCTTCCATCCTCGGTTTTCAGTATAGGAAGTCCGAGTTTTTTTAACTCATCCTGTACGAGCTTTTCCAGTCCAAAGGCGCATGTAGCAATCAGTTCCATGCGTGTACTGTACCTTTTATTCGGGAATTTTGAAATAGAGCTTTATACAGGCGTCGAGATCAGTAATCAGCTTCATCTTGAGCGCTTCCTGTGGCGCGACCCATGTATAATCTTTGTGCTCGCTTGGGCTTAGGATGATTTCTGGTCTTTCCGTATAGGATGTAGAAAACGAGTGATACAGAAAATCATACTCGGGATAACGAACGTGCAGACTGGTGTGGAATGTAATATCTTTGTTGTGAATTGTTAGCCCCGTTTCCTCTTGTATTTCGCGAATTATTCCTTCCTGAATAGATTCTCCTTCTTCTCTCTTTCCTGCCGGTAAACCCCATACATTTGGCTGCAAATTATCTGTATCTTGCCGATGGAGCAGGAGTATTTTTCCGTCATGTATCACAAAACAACTCGCTACCTCGAAGCGCGGATTGAAGTCCGGTGGTGGATTGGTATGTATCATATTTATTCCAATTTCTTCTGTTCATTTTTTCCTAATTTCAGAACTCTTTCAATTTTAGATCTTCCCCATTGAATGAGGGATCTGATGGCAATTAGTGTCTGAATAACTCCTGGTTGAGAGTTGATATTTCTTTTTACTTTCTTCATTCTGCTGCTGCATCTCTGATCGCAAAATTTCTGAACGATTGCGATTCCTTCCGGAGTTTCTTCGCGTATGTGTCGCGCAATCTCTCTCGCCGTGTAGCCTTTTTCATTTTCGCCTATAAACATGTTTGGTAGCATTCGTCTATCCAAGCCAGGAGCATTATCAAGTATATTAAGAATATCTCTCTTCGCATTTTCCATTAACTCTGCCTGTTTTCCTCTGTACATAGCTATAAGCAAAAACACCTGAGGATCTCTTGCCTGCATTTTATAAATGAGTTCATCTCGTGAAAATGATCCAATGCCTGGAATTTTCATACCTTGGTATCTACCAAGCCTTGAGAGCATCGCAATCATCCTTGAGATCTCTTCATCAGATACCTCTGCCATTCCTCCGCTTTTCTCATTTGTTGTTTTATTATTTCTTAAGCTCATATCCTTTATATTAAGAAATGAGTGTACCAATTACAGTGCTTCAAGACAATATTTTATTCTATTTATTCTTCAAAAAGTCAACTCTTCTTTCCTTACCCAAGTTATCCCACTTTCGTTTGATTGTTGCCATATGCGTTATTAATAAAGTTCCTTTATATAGCACTCCTCGCAGTAGACGATTTCCCCCCAAGGGGCGCTCTTGCTAGAGTGAGGTTGTTCAGGGGCGTACGTTGTTTGAATATTCTTTTGGCATTTACCGCATGTACGAGCCCAAAATTTACGCGGGTTGCGCTGGAGGAAGCGGTCGAGGTGACGAGTATCGGGATGTCGGCGTGGCAAAGGAATATTTTGCTGACGATAAAATTTTAATTCCTGAGGCGTGATCTTGAAGAGTTTATTTGTCGTTTCGCATTCAATCGCGGAGGTTAATACATCGTCGGTTATGTCTTTGATTGCATCTGGAATTTCACTAGCAGATATTTTTTTCGTGACATTAGGTTGTGTTGGCTCATAGTCATCCCATGGATGTTTTTTCGCTAATGCTTCTTCTTTTTTCAAAGGGAAATACATTTGAGCCGAACTTTTGTTGTATCCATGTGGGGAAATTTCTGATGGGAAAAACTCACCCCACTCGCCTGTTTTGCGCATGTGGTCGATTATTTTAGGCACGATCTGTTCATATTCTTCTTTTGAATATTGTTTATTTAAAATGCAATATTTCGCACCGTGCATGTTCGCGCAGCCAAAATTATCCTTTGATCTTTCCATATACCAGCAGTAAGTGAGATCCGATGAACTTACATGGCAGTTGTCGCAGAAGAGGAGGTGGTAGCTATTTTCTCCGGAAATGGAGCACTCATATGATTGCTGAAGATTTGTTCCGTATTGATATATATCGTAAATGTCTTTTGCGCCGAGCACTATTTGGTAACAAAATTTTCCTCCTTCCATGTCCTCACAATCGAAACTGTCTAATACATTTTTGCAATTGTAGAGATGATTTCCCGAACTATTCTCCAGGTTATTTCCTTGAAATTCCTTGAATGGATGGGCTTTTTCGAGCTCTTTGCGTCGTGATTTCCAATATTGATATTGCTTATAGGAACCGGTATCGATTTCTGATAATTTTCTTTGATACTCTTCTTTTGTAAGTTGTACGTTCTCAAAACAATATTCTTTGTTTCGAAGTCCGACAGAACAGAAGCAGTTCTGACATCCAATACAATCTCGCAAGAAGGAGCTTGAGCTACAGTTCATACAATCCTGACTTCCCTTCAGATCATATGATTTGTGAACATCTATACAATCGTAACATAGTTCGCAATGGAGGTTATAGAAGCCATCTACGCATGATCGGTCTTTCTTGAATCCATATCCGTAATAGCAATCTTCGCAGAAATCTGCGTGCATGATTAAGTAGCAATTTTTGCATGAGCCGGCGTAATGGATGTAATCAGAGTTGATAATTTCTCCCTGAACACTTAGGGCTAATGCTGGAGTTTTAAGTTTCAATTCTTTGATTTGCTGGAAAAATGGCCTAGAGAAGTCAAATTCCATTCCGTAATCTCTGGCATCCCACTTATCGCTGTGCCAACAGTCTCTGCAGTAGATCGGCTGTTTGCGATTTGGAGAATATTCCGTAAGTGTTCTTTTCTTGCATAACTCACATTCTCCCGGGTAGAGGTTGCGCTCGTTGCAAAGGGAAAGTCGTCTTTGCTGACGACAGTCAGGGCAAATGGTTGGCTCTGGGATTGAATATTTTTGACCGTTGAATTCCGGGCTTACTTTTTCATAAAATAATCTGTCTTCATCTGTGACTTCAAAATTAGCTTGGCACTGGTTGCAGGTTTTCATGGTCTTATTTATTAATTAATACTGTATTTTCACATAGAATTATCGAACCATGTTTTTGCTTGAATGTAACATCGAATCTATCAAAAAAGCCTATTCTTCCGAGCACGCGTTCATTTTCCCCTTTGGTAATTATGACTGGAATGGAAAAAGTTATATCTCGAATGTCCATTATCAATCGTGTTTCTTTACCACGTATAGTTGTCATATTCGCTGCCTCCAAAACTATCTCTTTGGCTTTTATATCTTCATAATCCACACCAATAGCTGCGGCATCAAATCTTGACATCATCGTGTAGTCAGCACCCGTATCCACTAGAAAATCAATGAAGTGTAATTCATCTTTATTCTTACCTAGTTTAGCAGTTATCCTCGGTCTTCCGTGAATGTAGGGAAATTCATGCTGCAATGTATTTTCGGTAAATTCTTGAGAGTAAAAAATCCTTCTTTTCTATATTCGGATCTATCTTTTTTGCCTTTTTCAGGGCAATAAGTCCGTTTCTTCCTGTTGCAATAACTCTCCCATTTACCGATATGGCATCCTCTCCTCCATGCCTTTTTATGAATGCTGCCGATATTTTTGGTAATTTGACCATAGATAGATTGTTTATGGATCTTGATTTTAGCATTTCCTCAACTGGCTCACAAATATTTACTTTCAAAATGTGTTGATGGTTTTTGACAACACCCCACTCGGCTTGTGTCTAGACTACCATTTTACTGCCGTAACGGTTCATTATTGATGAAAACTTATATATTTATCAAATCAGCCTTCTTCAATCGTCGTGCCACAGCCGCCTTCTTCAGGAGACCATCGCTTGTCTCATCTTTACTCAATTCAATAAGCTCCGGCTTCATAAAATGCTTCTCATATTCCCCAATATCCACAATAACAGCTATAGGCTTATTATTCATAAAAATGTACTTAGGCTGATTATTCAAATCCTCCAAGCACTCCTTCGTTTTTGTCCTGAGGTCAGTGACTGATATGCATTGATCTTGTAACATAGTATTTAATTTAATGTTAAATTTATATACTAATTATATAGTATATTTGATGCTAAGTCAATTAGCGTTTTATGCTTAATGAATATTTCATAATTGTAAAAGCTAATTCTTCCTTCCTCTTTTCATCATAAGCTATCTCAAATATCGCTCCTTCCTCATCCATACAGCGACCTATTACCACGCCTTGTGGGGATATCTTTCCCAGGTTCTCAATAGGTACATCTCTCATTAATAATCCCTTCTCCTGGAGCAACTTTGCAAGTCGAGGCATATTTTGTACCTCCTTTATCGCGATAGCTATCTCTGAACGCAATATTTTAATTTTTGATATCTTCGTGCATCGACGACAAACCTTCTCACAGCATCTATCCCTACCTTCACCTATAAGGTCACGAAGTAGTTTCTGCTGCTTGATCATTGGAGGATCGCGGAAGTTTAGGAGAGCTGTAAGGATATTCATAGGCATCAGGAATTTATTTTATTCGCACTTCTTATTCCCTGAGATCAATAGCTCTTTCATACTTGACTGTAGATTTACATCACAAAACTCGAAAAAGCCCTTATACCCTAAAAGCGTGAGTGTACCCGCCTCCGAAAAGTGCACTTTTGATTTCCAATGTAATGGTCGAAAACCTTGTTTTTGGATTCTCAATTCAATCTCGATTGGAGATCGATATACCTTGAAATCATTTCCACCGGCACCCTGTATACGATAGCTATCTTCATGAGAAAGCTTAAGTTCTAGTGTTTTTGCTGCTTCGATTGGGAGAATTGTATAGTCAGCACCGGAGTCGATGAGACAGTAGGTATTGAAATTTTTACCGTTTGCTCCAAATGAAACCGGAATCATAGGGCGAAAAATTCTCTCTTGTACCAGTCCTACAAATTCGATGTAAGAAAACACCATGTTTAGCCAGCTATAAGACCTCTTGGAAGCCTTGTATAAAAAAAACTCTCACTCTCCTTCTTATTCTTTGTTTTTTCCTTGAGCGCATTAAGCGTTTTTGCACTTTCAATAACCTTCTCATTATGAGTTGCCACCCACTTCCCTGCATGCTTTGCTTCAAATTTCATTACGTATTTCATATATATGGATTCATATCCTAGCATTTTATTGATGCGCTCGCAATTTATCTTTTGCTTTTAAATGTGTAATGGTTTTTGTCTGGACTCATCCCCAACCATCTCCTTCAACGAAAACTCCTTCCCGGGTAGCGCATCGATGCAACGCATGATATCGATCATCCACCCCTTCGCCTCGCCCATCTTCACTCCCTTCACGAAGACCGTCTTCTGCCACTTCACGAGGACGTCTTTGGAATTTCGATATCGTGGATCTGACCGGCTTATAGTTTAGAAAATTTCCCATGAAATTATTGTCTCATTGAGTCTCCACTAAATCTCAATAAATACGGGAATGAAAAAATAAATCCCACAACTGCAACTACTATTCCAATAACTGTCATAGCCTGAGGTAAGGTATATATATCAACTAACCATCCAACAATTGGGGCAAGGATTACATAAAATATACGATCAATGAAACTTTGAACCGAAAGTACTGTCGCACGGATGCTTGAATCTGTCTCCTTGTGAATGTAATCGGAGATAACTACTGAAGAGAATCCGCTGACAAATTGAAATAAAAAGGCAATGACAAAACTGAATAGAAAAATAATCTTTCCCATCAATAGATAACAGGCACTAGTTACGAGAAATAGAATAATGAGAGACAAATTTTGACCAATGCGTTTTTCAATTACGTGTGAGTACTTTGCACTCAGGGCGTGAATTGCATTAAATGCAGCGAAGACCACTCCAAAGTATACGATATCAAGACCGGATAATTCAAAATATGGCTGATATAACCAATAAGAAATGTCTATGGCACTCACTATAATTGCAGAATAAAGGAGTAGTTGTCTTATCTTTTTGTTCTGAAAAACAGACTTCTTAATTGATTTATACAGATCGGATATGTGGTTTTGTTTAGATATATCCTCACCCTGTGTTGGTTCGTAAAAAGCAACAGACAGCGGTATTAGTAAAAGGTAAAATGGAAGCACCACAAAAAATGGATATCTTAAATTCACTCCACCAAGCAATCCTCCTGCAATGCTTGCAACGGAGATTCCTAATGAAGAACAGAAAACCGTATTTCCCCAAACTTTTTTATATGAGTCCTCTCTATTCAGTGCTTTTAATGTGTCATAGATAAAGGCTGAATCTGCGCCAGAAATAAATACTCCGGCAAATGCCCATAGTATTGTGCCTAGGAGAAAATAGTAGAAGCTATCTCCGAGCCCAAACGTTAGCATTGCCAAAGTTGCACACACGCCAGTGATGAAAAGTGAGCTCTTTCTGCCGACTATATCTGCGAAATATCCCGTTGGAATTTCCATTACCAACCAAATGATTGAACTTATGGACTGCAGAACCATTACCTGCGTTAATGAGAGTCCATTTTTTTCATAAAATAAAACAATAATTGGAGTGTAGAACATCAGGCTATATAAAATCTGATATAGATAGAATTTCCATATATTGCTTTCTAGTTTTTGCTGTTCGGATTGCATAGGGCTATATTGTCAGTCCCTTATCTCCAAACCACTCCACCAACTCATCAATCGCGACTCGTTCCTGAGCCATAGTATCTCTATCGCGCACGGTCACTTTTTTATCTTCTACTGTGTCGAAGTCGACAGTGATGCAATAAGGAGTTCCGATTTCATCCTGACGGCGGTATCTCTTACCGATGGAGCCGGTTTCGTCGTATTGGCACATCCAGGATTTTTTGAGAGTGGAGGCGATTTCGTGGCCGATGGTAGAGAGGGGTTCTTTTTTTGATAATGGGAGGACGGCCATTTTGATAGGGGCGAGTTTCTTTGGGAGGCGGAGGATGTATTCTTTTTCGTGGACGGTATCTTCTTCGCCGGATCGGGCGTCGAGTTCTTCGAAGGCGGAGCAGAGGACGACCAAGAGGGTGCGGTTGAGACCCCATGTTGGTTCGATGCAGTGTGGCATGAAGACTTCATTCGTGAGAGGGTCGCGGTACTGGAGGTCTTGCTTTGAGGCCTTGGAGTGGGCCTGGAGGTCGAAGTCGGTACGGTAAGCGATGCCATAGAGCTCTTTGAGACCGAATGGAAACTGGTACTCGGTGTCGACGGAGCGTTTAGAGTAGTGGGCGCGGTCTTCGGGGGCGATTTCGTGGAAGACGAGGTTTTCTGGTTTGGCACCGATGGCGTTGAGCCAATTTTTCTGCTGATCGAGCCAGTACTCGAACCACTTCTCCCAATCGTTTGGATGGACGAAGAATTCGATTTCCATTTGCTCGAACTCGCGGGTGCGGAAGATGAAGTTTCCAGGAGTGATCTCGTTGCGGAAGGCGTGGCCGATCTGGGCGATACCGAATGGGATTCTTTGACGGCTGGTTTCTTGGATCGTCTTGAAGTCGACGAACATACCCTGGGCGGTCTCGGGACGCAGATAGACCGTGTTCTCGGCGTCTGCTGTAGGACCGAGGTGAGTCTGGAACATCATGTTGAACTGTTTCGGTGGGGTGAGCTCATTTCCTTTTGGAGATTTCAGATTGAGGTCGGTTGCTTTTTGTACCATGTCATCAAAGGACATGCCGTTGATGTTTACTCCTTTTTCTTCCAGGAGGTGATCAAGGCGGTATCGTTCGTTTGTTTTCTTATCCTCTACGAGCGGATCGTTGAAGTTGGCGACGTGGCCGGAAGCCTGCCAGACTTTTGGGTTCATGATGAGGGCGGCGTCGAGACCGACGACGTCGTCACGTTCCTGAACAAAGGTTTTCCACCAGAGCTTCTTGATGTTGTTTTTGAGCTCGACTCCGAGTGGTCCGTAGTCCCATGAGTTTGCGAGACCACCATAGATGTCGCTTCCGGGGAAGATGAATCCCCTTCTTTTACAAAGAGATGTAATTTTTTCCATAATGGAATTTGCGTCCGGTTTTGCCATGGGTGGATTTGTTATGCGTTAGATGTAGGATGATTTCTTTCGAGTGTGAATGTAGCAGGGCCGTCGTTTACGAGGGCGACCATCATGTGTGCGCCGAACTCTCCTGTTTGAATATTGAGATTTGTCGCCTTGAGAAGTTCTACCGTTTTCTCATAAAGAGGTTTTGAGTGGTCAGGTCGTGAAGCATTGGCAAAGTCAGGGCGTCGCCCTTTATCGCATGACCCATAGAGCGTGAACTGCGATACGATGAGGATTTCCAATTTCGCATCGAGGACTGAGAGATCAAATTCCTGCTCTCCCTGCGGGAAAAGTCGGAGGTTCAGAATTTTGTCAGCGAGGTATTTCGCCTCGTCTTCGGTGTCGGCTTGAGTGATTCCGAGGAGAATGAGGAGTCCTTTTTGGATAGTGCCGATGGTTTGGGCGCCGACGGTTACGGAGGCGCTGTTTACTCGTTGAATAATAGCTTTCATAGTTCTTTCCTTATAGTGCGCTTATTATAGACAGACGGCGGGGGTATTGTCGAGTCACGTATTGAGGTTAATATATCTCAACAAATACCCAGTTTTGAAATGCTCACGAATTGCTAGCACCATGAGGTACAGGGTGCTAAGGAGATGCTAAGGTTTCAAAAGTAGTATAATGAGGAGTGTCGTCCGTGAAGGCCTGGCCAAATGGTGTTGTCAGATTTGAATGACACATTTTTCAAACACTCTTTTCGTTCAAGAGATGCCATTTATGCCGCATTTTTTGGAAGTATGTGTTTGTTATCTTTTTTTCATTTCATCATCATGTCGCTACTTTTACTTCGTAATCCATTCCTTATGTACGGTGTTATTTTTACTCGGCAAACAAATCCTTTTTCTTTTACTATTGAAGGCTTTCTTCGTGAAGGTATTCGGCTGGAGGTTATAAACCCCACTTCTAATCTGAGAGAAAATGATATTATGTATACTTCAAGTGTTTTTCTCTTTCAGGGCGTTCTTTCGCCGATAGATCTTAATATTATTAAACTTATTCGCTTACTTAAACCGACAAGCTGCGTTGTACTCTTGGATCCTGAAGAAACAAATGACTCAGAACATGTTGATTTAATGGTGACGCGACCATTTTCTTATCCTTACCTCAGCGTGATGATCCAGAAACATATTTGTGAAAAAAGAGAAGAGAGAAAGGGTGATACCTTGAAGATGGGTTCAATGACGCTCTATATTTACACGAGGATTTTGGCTATTGGATCACAGGAAATCATTCTTCGTAACAAGGAATTTGAGTTGGTTCGGTACTTTTTTCTCAATCCCGGACGAATCGTTACTCGCACTGATCTTCTAGAAAGTGTCTGGGACAGGAGTTCTACCATCTCTACCAATACTATTGATGTACATGTTTCGCGATTGCGTCGAAAATTGAAAGAATGCCATGTGGAAGAGCTGCTTCGAACCGTGCCATGTTTGGGTTATCAGTGGTTAGTTGGTGTTACATCATAAATCTTTTTTTCCACAATCTCATTTCCTTCACACCTTCATAAATTATTCTATAATTTCAAACGTTAGTACATGACTTACCCCACACTCACCTATGGATACCATTCAACAAAACGCGAAGGAAGTTTTCTCAAAAGTTTCTGATGTAGTAGCCGAACTTCTACGACTTCTTTCACCAAAAGAGCGTTTAGTTATCGAGAGGCGTTATAACTTGGGTCATACCAAGCGAGCCACGCTCGAGGAGATAGGTAAGGACTTCAAAGTTACACGTGAACGTATTCGGCAGATTGAAAAAAGCGCCCTTCAGAAATTACGAAGAAACGTCTTCACTACGCCACTTTCCTCCCTCTTTACTATTGCTACAGAGGTTATGAAGGAACACGGAGGCGTTATGCATCAGGATCTTTTCTTCAATGAATTAATTCAGAAAATTGTTGGTTCAGGAACCGTAGATCGTGACTCTTTGGCGCTCGCTTTCGAGCTTGATTCTGCCTATGTCGTTATGGGAAATACTATCAAGTTACATCCATATGTCAGACTTACATTTGTTACAGACGATCTCATTACTGAAATTTGCAGCGGAGCTGTTCGTCTCCTTGATGAGGATGGCGATGTTGCTATCAAGGATACTTTCGTCAAACGACTCTTTGGTATCCATCAGGCAAAGGCTCATGTATCCCCAGCGTTGATTGAGTCCGTTCTTCATCTTGATAAAAATCTAAAGGTTCTTCCAGAAGGATACGGTCTCTACAGCTGGAGACATATTCACCCACGAACACTTCGTGACAAGATCTTCTTCACTCTTCGACAGAATACTAAACCTCTTCATTTTGTTGATATTGCCAATAGAATCATAGAGACACATTTTGACTCTAAGCGTGTTAATCTCCAGGCGGTTCATAATGAACTTATCCGATGTGGTGATTTCGTTTTGATTGGCCGAGGTATCTATGCTCTCAAGGAATGGGGATATCAGTCCGGAACTGTTCTCGATGTTATCGAGAGTGTCCTCCTCGAACACAAGGAACTTGAGCAAGAAGAGATTGTTAAGGCCGTACTTGAGCGACGTCAGGTCAAACGCATCACGATTCTTCTCGCTCTCAAGAACGGTGAGAAGTTCACTCGTGTCGGTCGTAAACAGTATAGACTTGCGGCGAAAATCTAACCTGAGGCTTGTATTTTGATCTAGAGTGACGTGAAGGCATTTTTGTTTAGTGCTTGCTCGCTCTTCATTGCTTGATAGCTTGTAGCTATTTGGTTTTCCGTTTCCTCCTGAAGTTGTTTGGCATATTTTGCTTTTGCTTTTTTTGACATATCCTTGGCGTCCTTGTCGAGAGGATCGAAGTGGAGAATTTCTTCTGCCACCTGCGCGGCTTTTTCATATTTACCCAGCTGATACAGTGTCTTCATATTTTCTGCCGCCTTGAGTGTAAACTCTTGCTTGTTGCTCACCTGAGATACGAGGAGGTTTTTTTTGTATTTATTAAGAAGTTCTTCTACCTGTTTATTAGTACGGTCGATTTGCTGCATCTGATAGAGGAAATTTACAATATCTTCATATTTCTCTGTTTCGAAGAGCGATTTTTTTTCTGCAATTTTTATCGAAATAATTTTGTCGCGGTAATTCCGGTGAATGGCGTTGAGTTGTGGATTCGTTAATGCATCACGATTTTTCTCGAGCATGAGTTTCATCATCTCGTCGTATTTTTTTTCCTGAAGAAGATTTTCCAGCTCCTGCGTATAGGTTGCCAGGACGTCTTTGGTTTGTGCGGCGAACTGTTTCCTATAGAGATCCTGCGCCTGGGCGAGCTGCTCTTCCAGCGGTCCATAATGCGGAGCAAAGCGATAAAGCTCACTGAGACTCTTGATTAACTGACTATACTCGCCGGCCTCCCAAAGAGGTTTTAACGTTTTTAATTTCTCATCGATTGCCTGTTGATTAAAATTTAACGCCGCATTGGAGATTTTTTCCTTCATCGCCAAAGCACCCTCGTTTTCAGGGTCGGCCTCGAGCACCTTTGTGCAGAGATTATAGGCATCTTTGAGCTTTCCTTCACTGAGGAGGAGTCCTGCTTGGGCGGTGTATTGGTTGAACACATCCTGAATGTCTGCCATGAGTGCGTTTTTTAGTTGAGAATCTAGGTTCTGCTAGATTCCAGCTATTGTATCACATTTTGGCAGCTTTTTCGAGGGATTTTTCGTGCGTGGAGAGGTTTTCCAGCTGTTCGGTGAGCTGGGCAGCCTGCTCTTTGGCTTGAGCTACGACTTCTTTCGGGGCGTTCGCGACGAAACTTTGATTACCGAGACGGCCATTAATGGCAGCAAGTTCTGATGAAATTTGCTTCTTTTCCTTCGTAATTCTCTCTAGTTCCTGCTCGAGATTGAACATGTTTTGAAGGGGAAGGTAGATCTCCATGGGTCCGGCGAGAATCTTCAACGCCTGAGGAATTGGCTCGCCTTTCTTCGCAATTTCGAGATTGCTGAGGTTTCCGAGTCGCATGATAGCCTCTTTCTTCTCCCAGATGAGGTCGGTGAGCGCGCCACCGTATATCGTGGCATCGATTTTCTTCACCGGATCAATTTTGTACTCGGATTTCGTTTTTCTGATTGATGTAATGGCGGTGTAGATGTGTTCAATTTTCTTCGCCTCTGCGTTGAAGATGAGTGCAGCATCGTACTGTGGCCATGCCTCGAGCATGATGAACTTCTTCTCTCCCAGCATCGACCAGATCGCCTCCGTGACGTACGGCACGAATGGATGTAGGAGTTTGAGCGTTGTTTTGAGTGCGTGGATGAGTACGGCAGGATTCTTATGTTCTCCTTTTGAAAACTCGATGTACCAGTTACACATCTCATTCCAAAGGAAGTCATAGATTTGCGTACCGGCTTCGGAGAAATTATATTTTTCAATATGCTTCGTCGAATCTTTTATGAGAAGCTGAAGTCGAGTCATAATCCACTTGTCTGCCGTGGAGGTGACATCTTTTTTGCTGAATTTTTTATTCAGATCTTCAGTAGAGACGTTGAGGAGAATGAATCGCGATGCGTTCCAGATCTTGTTAACAAAGTTACGGTATCCGGCGATTTTCTCTTCATAGAGCCTTGTATCGTTACCTGGAGCTCCTCCGATAACCATGCTCAATCTGAGAGCATCTGCTCCGTATTTCTCGATCATATCGAGTGGATCAATGCATGAGTCCGGTTTGGACTTGCTCATTTTTTCTCCGGATCGAGTGCGGATAAGTCCATGGAGATATACTGTTTTGAAAGGTACCTCGCCGAGCGCGTACGTCGTCATGAGAATCATTCTGGCGACCCAGAAGAATAAAATATCGTAGCCTGTTTCGAGAACCGATGTCGGGTGGAAGTACTCCAGTTCTTTTGTTTTTTTCGGCCAGCCAAGTGTAGAGAAAGTCCAGAGACCTGCGGAAAACCATGTGTCGAGTACGTCGGGATCCTGCGCAATGTTTTTACTCTTACATGTCGGGCATTTCGATGGCGTTTCGATGGATACGATCGGAGAACCCTTGCAGTCTTTGCAATACCATACGGGAATCTGATGACCAAACCATATCTGTCTGGAGATACACCAGTTGCGTAGATTGCTCATCCAGTGCGCATATATTTTTTCGAATTTTTCAGGGAGAATTTCGATACCTCCTTTTTTTACCGCATCAATTGAGAGCTGTTTGAGTGTTTTGTTTCTTCCTGGAATTTTCTTGTCAACATCGATAAACCACTGCGTAGAGAGGATAATCTCAACCGTTGTACCGCAACGATAGCACGAACCGACATTGTGCGTGATGTCCTGAACCTCCTTCATGAGTCCGTTCAGTTCCAAATACATTACCACTTCTTCTCGCGTTTCCTTTACGCTCTTGTTATCAAATTCCGTGACTACTCCCTCTTCATTGATAACATTTTTAATTTCACGTACGGCCTTCGAACCTGCATGCCGCTCATACATCTCGAAGTCTACGTGGCTATGCGCAGGGGTAATTCCCACGGCGCCTGTTCCAAATGCAGGGTCAATGCTCTTGTCTGGGAAGACCTCTATGGTGAGTTTCTTCCCTCCGGCGAATACGACATCGAATTTTTTATTGAGATATTTTTTGAATCTCTTGTCGTCCGGATGAACCGCTACTCCCGTATCGCCAAGTTTTGTCTCGGGTCTGGTAGTGGCGATTTCGAATGGAAAATTTTTATCATACTTGAAGACGTAGAGTTTTCCTTTTGCCTCCTTGTAATCGACCTCGTCGTCTGCAAGCGTTGATTGACAACGTGTACACCAGTTGACGGTTCTATTACCTCGATAAATTAATCCATCATCAAACATACTCTTAAAAATCGTTCGTACAGCAAGTGACGGACCTGCATCGAGCGTATAAGACTCGCGACTCCAGTCACAGCTTGATCCCATTTTTCTCACCTGATTTCTGATGGTTGTTTTGGATGTTTCCACAAAAGCCTCAACTTCCTTCAAAAACTTCTCTCTCCCGAGGTCGTGTCTTGTGATATTTCGAGCGGCTAGGTTTTTCTCTACACGGTTCTGGGTAGCAATGGCAGCATGGTCAGTTCCCGGGAGCCAGAGAGTCTCGTCCCCCTTCATTCGGTGGTAGCGCACCATAATGTCCTCAAGTGCAAGCATCACGGCATGTCCCAGATGAAGAGTACCCGTAGCGTTTGGCGGTGGCATAATCACCGTGAACGGCTTCTTCTTTGGGTTTACCTTTGCCTTGAAGGCTCCCGAGCTCTCCCATTTGGCATAAATATCATTCTCAAACTTCGAGGCGTCATAGGCCTTGGGAAGCTGGTCTTCCGTGAGGTGATTCATGATAATCGAGGGGGTCCTTGATTCTGGCTTTAGCTTTGAAGATTTCATATATTTTTTAGTTGTATGATTTAGCTTGGAAATGATAGCATGAGCTTCACAGGTACCCAAACTATTTGACAAAGTGCAGTTTTTAGCTTATAGTTAGCTTGTGGACAGCTCTATCATCTTTTCGTTACATGGCAGAAAATAAACCATTATTCCATATTGCTCCTGGTCAGACTTCCGAGTCTGCATCACGTCCAGCCTCGGCTGCTGATGCATCTCCGGATCTTAGCGCTGATATTTCAAGCAGTTTGCGTGAGGTGGTTGGATCACTTCCTGCCGAGCAGAAAAAAGGTGGTACCGCAACTGCTGCGCAGCAAAAAGTTGTCAAAACTCCCCAGGAACGTAAAGAAGAGCTCTTGGCTCGACTGCCCAAGGATCCGGCAAAAGCTGAGCGTTTTTTGCGACATGATCTTGAGAAGAATTTAGAAAAAACATTAGGTGAACTTGAACATCAGCTTCATAAAAATCCCTCTTATTTTGAGATGAATACCCTTCTGTCACGGATTCGTGAGTTCCGCGAGGTACTCGCACAGCTGGCATACTACGCATTTGAGCAGCTGAAAGTCCTATGGCTTCGGTTTGTGCATAACCTTTCCATATAGTAGAATCTGGGTGTGACCACCTTAACTACCCATCAACTCGAGCTTATTGAGAAAATTCGAGCCTTGAAGGCCGAAAAGAATGCTCTCGTTCTTGTTCATAATTATTTGAGACCGGAGGTATATGAAGTTGCCGATTATATTGGTGATTCTTTGGGTTTGTGCGAAAAGGCTGCTGAGACTGATGCCGATATCGTAGTGTTTTCTGCGGTACACTTCATGGCCGAAAGCGCCGCACTTCTTCTTCCTACGAAAAAAGTTTTACTTCCTGACTATGATGCAGGTTGTGCATTGTCCGATATGATCACCGCCGAACAACTCCGGGAGTTCCGGGCGCAGTATCCGAATGCCGGGGTTGTCTGCTACATCAACTCAACCGCCGAGGTGAAGGCCGAGTCCGATGCAGTCTGTACCTCATCGAATGCTGTCGAGGTTACCCGGGCACTCCCCTACGACCAGATACTTTTTGTACCGGATAAAAACTTAGCTGCATTTGTCGCGAAGCAGGTTCCAGAAAAAGAAATTATTCCATGGATGGGATACTGCCCTATTCATCACCGTATTACGGCAGATCAGGTGAGACGGGCAAAGGCAGAGAATCCGCATGCAAAAGTTATCGCACATCCGGAATGCCCCGAAGATGTCCTCATGATAGCTGATGAAGTGGCGAGTACCTCGGGCATGATTTCTTACGCTGAGAAAAGCCCTGAGACGGAGTTTATTGTTTTGACTGAGTGTGGCTTAGCACAGCGAATGGTTCGCGATATGCCGAATAAAAAGTTCATGTCGGTCTGCAATCTCTGCTATGATATGAAAAAGACAACACTGGATTCGGTATATGAGGCACTTGTGAATGAGCAGTACGAGATAAAAATTCCTGAACCTATTGCGATTCGAGCACGTGAAAGTTTCCGAAAAATGTTTGCCCTTACGAGCGTTCCGATTTCCCTCCCATCACTTACCTCTCTAACCTCACGACATGGATAGGTCAATATTGGCTCAAAAAACGCACAATCAGGGCAATCGTCTCCATCCGAGTGACGCTTTGTATAAGCAGTGGATCTTCCGTTATACTTTCCTGGAGTATGCGAAGGATGTAGGTGAGGATGGAGATATTACGACTGAGGCCCTCTTCCCGGATCCCGTGGAGATTGATGCTTTTGTTGTTTCTAAATCGACAGGTGTGGTAGCCGGTTTGCAAGAGGCGCATTATTTTCTCGTCGCCAGTGATCCTGCATTCAAGCCACGATTGGGACATATTACGGCTGATTTTTTAAAAAAGGATGGAGATGCCGTTGTCCCCGGAGATATTTTATTACGACTACGAGGATCTATTCAGGATATTCTCAAGGTTGAAAGAGTTTTATTGAACTTACTCCAGAGGATGAGTGGTGTGGCGACTATTACGCGCACGTATGTTGATTATCTCCGACGTTTAGGATCGGATGTTTTGTTGGTTCCTACTCGCAAGACACTCTGGGGACTACTTGATAAGCGGGCTGTCGTGCTAGGCGGAGGCGGAACTCACCGACTGGATTTATCCGATGCTGTTTTGATTAAAGATACCCACTCTGAACTCCTTCAGCATAATATTTCTTATATGTTGGGCGTTTGCGCGAATCGTCCGGGAAGATTTTTGGAGATAGAAGTAGAGACCAAGGAACGCGCCGTGGAGGCGGCGAAAGTTTTTCAGAAGTTGCATACTCCGGGCGGATTGAGTGTTCCTGGCGTTATCATGTTTGATAATATGAAACCTTCGCAAATACGTGAATCTATTGCGGCTATTCGCGAGAATGGATATGAGTCCGAGCAGGTACTCTATGAAGCCTCCGGTGGCATTACGTTAGATAATCTAGAGCATTATGGACCGTGCGGGGTTGATATATTATCCGTCGGTCAAATCACCCACTCCGCTCCGAGCTTGGATTTTTCCTTAGAGATCAAAGTGCAAAATTAGATTAATGTCCGATGAGGTGGAGATGGATATGGAAGACTTCCTGTCCTCCTTCTTTCCCGACGTTGAATTGGAGCTTGTATCCCGAGAGGTTTAACTTCTGTGCCAACTTTTTTCCTGTTGTAATGAGATGCCCCAATAATGGCTCCTGCTCGGCATTTACATCAGCTACTGTTGGAATGTGCTCCCGTGGAATAATGAGCAGATGGGTTTTGTCCTTTGGATGAATATCGTCAAAGGCCACGCACTTTTCATCTTCGTAGATGAGTGGTGATGAAATGGCTTGAGAGATTATTTTGCAGAAGAGGCAGTCGGGCATTGAAATTATTTGTGATGGATGGAGCTGCCTGTATTCTCCCTATTTTATGTAGATTTTGCAATATCCTTTTGTCACTTACATAGGAGAGGATACTTCACCCCTTCATTGAGCTATAGCGGAAAATGTGTCTATATTTATATAAAATGTCTGCCCGGCATTGCTTCTTATTTCAAAAATTGAGCTCCATCACTAAATGGACATCTCAAAGGCTGGGTCGAAAGGCTTCCAACAGTCTGTTTTCGAAGAGTGCTGCAATTCAACCGTAATGTACTTTATCATACACTCCATCATGGAAGTATCATCCTTTCCAGTTATTACATATCGGAAATTATTAGTATCGTCTACTGCTTCTAGGAATAACCGTGGGCTATCACCATCACGCCTAAATTTTAATTCAAATTTCTTTTCATCTATAACTACATTTTCTGTTCTATGTATGGGAAATCCTAGGAGAATTTTATCAAACCTTTCATAGCTTAATCCATCTTCTTTTCGCCAGGATAGTAGCGCACTCCAAATGTTGATCGCACAACCTGAGCTGCCGTGACCAGTCTGGCCATTATGCACTGATATTTCTCTATCATATCTTAATACCTCTCGGACAACTTCATCGCTTGCATCTCTTAATGCCGCATCAACAGCATCTCTTGTGTATGTGACTCCGGCAAAATCTAAATAGACTCCTTCTGCATCAGGATGTCCATAATCTTTAACGAATTCATCGAGCCTTAATGCGCCTCTAATGTCATTCTCTGTTTGAGGCATTCGTGACTCTGCCAGTGCAGGTAACAGTTCCATAATTCTGGAACGAGTTACGCGTCTTTCTCTTAAAAGTATCTCGACCGCTGTCAATATTCCCAATGCTCCTGCGTTATTTACACCACTAAAACTCACCAGAGCATCCTTGCCCTGATAATCCCCCCTTATTATTCTGATGCCATCTCCTATTTGCACTGGAGCTGGAACCCAGTCACCACCGCTACCAGGAATATAATCTGCTGGGGATCTATAGTCTTGTACAATATGAATCGTTTCCGTACCTATAAATTGCGGTGGAAGTTCCATGTCTCGTCCCATATTATTGCGTTTTGGAAAATAAGTATTGAGTGCACCATGTCTTTACTTCTTCAACGCATACACTGCTCGGCCGACACGTACGAATTCAGGGTTCTTCTGGAGGTTCAACGAGATAGTGCCTTTTTTGACCTGGCGCTGTTTGAGAACGCCGAGGATGATGTCTTGTTTTGAGAGTGGGCTCTTCTTTTTGAGAAGACCTTCGATGATTTCGGAGACGGTTCCTTTCTTGTAGCCCCATTCTTTGAGCGCATAGAGACCACGTCCGACGAGGACGAACTGTTCGTAACGGATGAGTTCGTTGTGGACGGCCTGGACCGTAACAACCTTCTTGTCGAATCCGCTTTCAATAATCTTGTTTGCAATTTCGATGAAGTGAAGTGGGTTGCCGATTCTCTTGAGGACGATATACGCCTTGTCTCGGATACTTCGTGGATTGATATGTCTCCATGTATTTAAACCAAAACCATCCTTAACCTTGCGAAGACGCTTGTCGACCTCGAGGCTTGAGAGAATAGCTGCGGCATCATAGTTAAGGCCTTCTTCGAGAAGCTTGTTCTTGATCTGTTCCGCAATCTGCTCGAAAACTACCACATCGCCGGAGTCCTGAAGCTTCTGTACGCCAACCTCTACCATTCGCTG
>CAYHGS010000018.1:15598-25807 GCA_964356305.1 uncultured Candidatus Peribacteria bacterium | reverse complement strand
GCACCACAGGTACCTGTATGCTTACGCTTCCTTCCGGTAGTCACGATGTATTAATAACAAAATTTGGATTTGTGAATTATCTGGCGCAAGTTAACGTAGAGCGAGGAAAAAACGTTGAACTCAAGCCATTATTACAAAAAGTTCTCACCGTAGAAACCAAGCCTCTTGTTACTTTTTCTCTGCCAAAAGTAACACATCCATTTGTGTTGAAAACAGATGCGGATGGAAAAACGGCACTTGTGAAAAAAGCGGAAAAATCAGGAAAGGATGAAATCATTGCCTACTTTGCGCGACCATTTACTTCACCGCAGATAGCATCAGACATCGCGGGAGAGTTCGTATGGATCGCCGATGGGAAAAAATCAGAAAATGACTCATCAGAAAAATCCATCTATAGAATTAATACGAAAGAGAAAAGTAGGAAGGCTGTATTCGCGACAGCAAAAGTTATTCAGGCGGTTGTGCCATCTCCGGCCGGATCTTCGGCGTTTATTGTTCTGCCGGATGAGGTGAATATCACAAAGAGTGACGGAAATGTAGCGGCAAAAATTCAAATAGCGGGACTCACGGAAAAGAACATGGCTTGGGATGGAGAGTCGGCACTGTATTTAGTGCAACACACATCCACAGAAGATATTCTCAGCCGCGCAGAGCTCGACAATAGCAATGGCTTTGTACAAATGAAAAAAATGGAAGAGATCTCTAGGTGGAGTGCAGACATCGACGTGATTCAGTTTATATATGTGGACGAAAAGTTAAGAGAGCTGCATATCCAGGGGAAGAAAGGGGGGTATGTCGTTAGCCTGTAGAATCAGCAGCTATAAATAGCAGAAATAGGGCTGTCGTTTTTGGTATCGGTACCTAATCGCGAGAGAAGAGTTTGGGTTCTATTCAAGCACCCACTTCAGGAGCTAATTGGGTGTCGCCTATGTCTTGTCTTGAGTATAAGATGAGGCGATATAATGGAATGATGGAGTCCAAATGTAGTATATTGAGGTTGTTTTTAGGGTATATTGTAGCCTTATAGCAATAGATAATTAGGATTTGTTGGTGTTCGTGATACCATAACTTTGCTAATTAGCCGAGAAGGGCCAAAAGTATTATTTACCACAAGTATGAAACATTTTGAGGTTAAAGAGCTGGATTATAAGAAATATACCCCAATTGACGTTGAGGTGATCGGAGGGTCTAGGCCTAGATTAGTATTGGAAAAAGGAGCGTACAGGCTGAAACATTTTCTTAAGAGCTATTCTCATAATTCTAGGGAAGTAATGGCTGAGTTTTTGGCATCAAAACTTGGCCTTTTGGCTGATTTTAGAGTGCAAAAAACATGGATAAAAACTTTCCCAAAATCTCTAATTATTTTTTTTAAAAAAAGATACCCAGAAAATTTGCCAGAAGATTGGAAACCAATAGGAGCATTAGTTAAGAATATTTTCCCTCGTGGGTACAACATCAGATATGGATTTAACATAGTTGGAAGTACGGCAACGGAAAAATTGACACTCGCGAAAATAGAAAAAGCCATTCGTGCCAGGTACTATGCGCCTGATGATTTAATTCAGAGTTTAGCGGAAATGGTAATCTTCGATGCCTGGATTGGAAATATGGATAGGCATCACGAAAATTGGGGAGTATTAGAGAGTTCAGAAGTTAATTTTGAGCAAATGACTTCAGATCCAAGTTTTTTAATTAAAAAGAGGCGGTTTACAGACTTCTTCGACCATGGCAGTAGCCTGCTATTTGAACTAGGTGAAGAGAAGGTTTTAGAGTTTTTGGGTGATAAGGATAAATTTATTAAAGATTATATTTTAAGTACCAGATATTCTCACCTGCTTGAAGATGGTGGGAAGCCAGTTAATTGCTTTGAACTTATTGAGCTATATATGAAAATTGAACCATGGAATAAGTGTTTTTACAAAGCTATTGAAAAAATAGAAAAGGTGGATCATTTAGAGATGGCCAAGCTTATTTTACAGGTACCAAGTATAAAATTAATAGATTATTCCGAAAAGAGAAGACAGCTACTTTTTTTCTCCTTAGATGCTAGAATGCAGAAGCTACTAGATATTAAAAAGAAATTTTCGCACAAATGAAAAGAATTTTTGAATTATTAATGGGTGAGCAAAAAGTTGGAACATTGAGCTTCAACGGAGTTTTTTTATTTACATTAGAGCCAAATATTGATCTAGATAAGTGGCAGAAATTCGGAATCATTCCTGTTGATGGTACGACGAAAACTAAAGAAAGTGACGATTTATTTTTATATATTAATTCTAGGCTGCCTATTCCATTAAGAGATGCTAGTAAGGAAGATAAGATTAAATATATTGAAGACACTGGGCTTAGGGTAGCTTCTGATGATTTTTATTTCAAAAAGCCTTAATTTGATGAAGAAATATCTCTCTATAAAATGACAATCAAGAATAAATTGATTATCGGAAGTATAGTTGGCCTTGCGATCATTGGACTGGCGAATGCCTCGCCATACACAGCGCAACCAATCACGCCTATAGCGAGCCAGCAGCAAGTTATTAGAAGTAATAGCCCTGCGACTGAGAACGTCTCTCCTGGGGTCACAGAGAGCGTTGTGGCACCATCAAATACCACAAAAAGTTATCAAGAGAAGGTAATTTCAGCTCCCCAGGGTGTAATTAGTAGTTATACGAACTTCGTAGGAAACAGGGTGCAATCACCAACGTACTACAACGCTCAGCCTTCTGGTGCAAGTGCGCGCTGCAGAGACGGTACGTATAGCTATAGTCAGTCGCGCAGAGGAACATGTTCACATCACGGAGGGGTTGGAGAATGGTTATAGTAAGCAAATAATATTTATAAAATCTTCATTATGAGTATGGATGTGAAAGAAAAAATTATACGAGAATTAGAGAAATGGGGTAGGGAGGCTAGCGAAATAATTATTGTTTTTTTGGCGTGGGGCATTATGATATCTTTTTTTATAGGCATATCCATAGTGATATTTGGTGCCGTTGAGCCATTTTTGCCAAGAATTTCTGCTTGGTGGAATAATGAATCCATCACGGGGAAATGGAAATGTGACAGTGACAGCGCGATAGGAGGTGGGAAAGTTATTGAATATTATATTTTTAAGGACAATGGAGAATATGTAAAATGGAAGGAAGGTGATACGAAAGTGCAGCAGAGTGGAATACTAGATAATGTAGACATTTCTATGGGATACGAAGTTTCTTATGGAGATAAGATTACGGTAAGCGTGAATGATGAATATAGTGGTATAAAAGCTAATATTGGGGAAAAACCGTTTATAGCAAAAGCGGAATATATCCTTCAATTTATAGATAAGAATATAATGCATATGAGTATCAAGTCCTATAATGTTGACGGTGTCATTCGTGATACTACCGAATTTAATCAATTATGTGTGCGCCAATTATGAAAAAAATATCACTGAATGGTATCATAAAAGTCTGCATAATCATTTTTTTGATATCCAGCAGTATTTCAGTTGCCTACTACGTAATTCCCAAAACAGATAATGATCAAAAAAAGGAAACCGCAAATGAGGCAGTAATCCCAGCAAAGACTGAAAATAAAGCTGAAAAGGAGATAGCAAAGAGTGAAGTTCCGAAGCAAGTGGTCGCCCCTAACAAGGCCAAGGAAATAGCGAGCAATACTCCGAGCCCAGAGTTATTGCAATTGCTAGAAAGAACGAAAGATAGGTGGGCAAGTCAGCAAAGCTTCTCTTCATCCCTTAATATGATATGCAACCCAAGCAGAAAAACTTTTTGTAGTGAAGGTAAATGTACTGATATGAAGGCATCGGTTTGGGTCACCATAGAGCCAGCATTAAAAACTGCATCACGTTGTGATAGTAAGGGTTGTGATAATTATAACGTGCTACTTAGCGAATCAGGGATTTTTACGAACCTGACTCGCCCGGGTAATGACAGCTGGACGGTGAAAGTAAATAATATAGATGGTTCCTATACGGAAGTTACAGGACTGCTGCTTGACCAATATATTTCGTATGGGAGCTGCAAGAATACATTATAAAAAAAACACACAATGATATATAAAATATGGCTTAAGAGATATTGGTTAAGGTCAATAATACTGATTATAGCGCTAGGGGCTATTGTTTTTTGCGGTAGCATATACCTGAAAGAGAGAAATGAGCTAAATGGGCAAATCAATCTATTTAAGAAATATTTAAATGCAGTGGAAGATGCGAAGAAAAATTGCGATGGATACCATTTTAGGCGTATTTATTCGGAAGAAGAAGTGCAGGGTTTTTCGCGTGGATGTGCTGAATCTATTGAAGTTTCGGAAGCAGTAAGAAGAACAGTCGCACTACCGAAATTGATTAAGGCCAAGGAGGAGCTATTGGTAGTGGCGGATTCAATACTTGAATTTAGTGTAGTTGTTATTATAAACGAAAACGATTACGTCGATAAAGCTGATTCCATAACCAACAAGATATGGGAGTCAATATCGAGAACAAGAGAAGAATTACTGAAGGTGCGGCCATTTTCTTTGTGGCCCTTATTTTAATTGGTATAAAAATACTAATCTGTAAGACTAACCCTGTCAGAAAAATAGCAACAATTATTCAAGATTTTTTCAGGGTTTTGTTAGATTGCGGTGGTAAGGTTGGCACATATGCCGGTCAGTATTACTACAGCATCTACGGTTGGACTAGAAGGCAGGATCATTCAGGTCGAGGTTGATATTAGCGCCGGATTACCGGCCTTCAACATCGTCGGCCTGGCCGATACGGCTGTTCTGGAGGCGCGCGAACGCGTACGCTCCGCTATCAAAAATAGCGGTTACAGCTTCCCCGCGCACCGCAAAACAGTCAACCTCGCCCCATCGGGACTGCGGAAACACGGGCCGGCATTCGATTTGCCCATAGCGGTCGGGATCCTCGCCGCGTCGAAACAGATGGCGCCGGTGGCGCACGACGTCTGGCTCCTCGGCGAGCTCACCCTCACCGGCGAGCTCCGCCCGATTCCCGGAATTATTCCTCTGATGATATTCGCGAAAAAATGCGGCATACGGCGAATCATTATGCCGCTGGAAAATGCAGAGGATGCGGCCATTATTCAGGGAGCAGACATTATTGGAGTCACCTCGCTCAAGCAAGTGGTTGAGTTTCTCGCGGATGCGACAAACATAAAACCATATCACACCACGAATTCATCGAGTGAAGTATTCTCGCTCAGCGATCCATTCAGGGGAATCATCGGACAGGAAGCGGCAAAACATGCCCTCGCGATTGCGGCTGCGGGACATCACAATATATTACTCAGTGGTCCGCCCGGTGTGGGAAAAACACTCCTTGCCCATGCGATGGCCGCACTCCTTCCACCGCTCTCACATGAGGAATTTATTGAGGTGGCAGCCATTCACTCGCTCAAAAACACAAGCACCATTGCTGCGAATGGCCTTCTCGCGCATCATCATCGCCCAGTTAGAGAGCTTCACCATACGACTCCGGTCGTGGCCATCATTGGCGGCACATCCAGCCTCACAGTGGGGGAGATCTCGCTCGCGCATCACGGAGTGCTGGTACTTGATGAGCTTCCGGAATTTTCACGCGACGTATTAGAGAGTCTCAGGCAACCACTGGAAGAGAAGAAGATCACGATTCATCGTGCAAGCGGAAGTATTACCTACCCGGCAAATATCATCCTTCTCGCTACCGCGAATCCATGTCCATGTGGTCTCTTGCAGGGCGGACGATGCACCTGCCTCCCCCATCGGATTAAGCAGTACCAGTCTCGCATTTCCGGCCCAATTCTTGACCGCATTGATTTACGTGTGCAAATGGAATCTATAGATCCTGCAGAGATGATTCGGGAGTCTTCAGAAAAAAATAGCACCGAACAAAAAGAAAATGAAACCAAGAAAATGATGAAGTCGATTGTACAAGCAAGGACATTGCAGTACGAACGGTTTCGCTCGTATCAAGTCGATGGGCACCATCTTTATACAAACAGTGACATTCCTTCAAAGCTCATGAGTACCCTCTGCCCACTCGACCGAATGACGCAGAAAAAATTCGCCAATGCTATTAAAAAATTTCATCTCTCCCCGCGTGCCATTCATCGACTCATCAAGCTCGCCCGCACTATTGCTGATATGCAGGAAGGCGCTACGGTTGATTCTCCTCTCGAATCCGATCATTTGATGCAAGCGCTTCAATTTCGGGTTGATTAATCTATTCTTCCATCTCACGAATGAACTGCTTAACTTCCTCGTCAAAAATATGAGGATTATTGAGAAGCCTTTGTTTTTCAGGAGAAAGATGAGAGTCATCCGGCGTAACAGCTCGTGGCGCTCGTTCCATCTCGACAGGATGTGACGAAAGGGGTGGTGTGTCTTGGGGCGTTGGCGATAGCTGATGATACTTATAGAACTTAATAAGAAAGCGGAAAAATCCAGCCCTACTCGTGAATCCTTCTTTTGACATCAGCGCCTGAAGCTCATTTTCTTGCGTCTCGTTAAGTTTGAAATAAATAGCTGACATATATAATCCTTAGTAAAAATAGAGTAAAAATATATCCATACCAATATCATACCCTCATCAAAGCTCAAGGGAAGATAAAGTTCAGCTTTAACTGTAATCACCTTAAATATTATTGACATCACCGCAAGAAATGTTAGGATAAGCCCTTAAATATTAAACAACAATATGGCAATAACAAGTGGCGGCGATGGGAGAGATGGAATTGGCTGGGTAAGTGATAGGCAAGATGTTGTAGATATTCATCCTCAAGATAATAAGAACATGGCAGCTATCATGGCAGAAATTGGTAACAAAAAAATTACAGATGAAGCTGCAATAAGAGCACTCGTTGATACATACGAGTTCTCATCACTGGAAGCCAAGCAACACACAGCCGGCGGCATGATCGAGCTCTTGAGAAAGGGAGCTTTTGGGTATCCGCCAATAAATGGAGTTGAAATCGATATGGTTAATACTGACGCACCACAACCAGAACTACGCTACCCAGAAGGCTTAGATGAAGGGAAAATCGGTAAACTCCTCGATGCTGTAATAGAGGCCGTCGATCGAGAGAAGCTTTTTGCTAGCGAGGATATAAGCACACACCGACACCCCCTCGTACTCGAGCGCATAGGGAAGGATGTTGCCCTAAATTATGTGATTCGAGCCCTCATAAAAATCATTCTGGCACCACTATTGAGCGGCCACTATACTCTACCGAATTCTAATTACACCACGCCGAATTTCGATCTTACCAAGCCAAGAAGTCAGTATGTCATGATTTCTGATCCTAGCGATATTAAAAGATACGAAATAGAAAAAGCTTCAGAGCACGAAACGATTCTTTCTTGCGCCACCAAAGACTCGGTACAATTTGAATCAGCACTGAAAGCTCTCAAAGAAGCAATCTGGCAGCTGGTTATTCTGAATCCAGGCATAGGTATGACACACGTCGTTGGGGACATTATCGCTAATCAGACAGAGAGAAAAATGAAAATGCCAAGTGAAGCACATCTCCGTATCACCTATTGGGCAGCTGAGATGCTACGTGAAGGAGAAGCAAAAGAAAATGTCTTGGCGATAATCGCACAAATAAAGAACGCGATTACTGGGCTGGATGCCTCGCAGGTACATGAAAATACAGAGTGGGAACGCGAACTCGCAGAACAGCTTGAAGAAGAATTCAAAGCGGTGAGATCATGGGTCGAGAGAGCGGTCGCCTAACAACAAAATAAGACATTTGAAATAAATAACATGTACCAAAATTGTACCAATAATGATACAAAAATGGTCCAGTTACAAAAAAAGGAAGGCGATTCACACTCACCCACCTTCCAAGGGCAGGATTAAAGAAAAATTCAGCTTTAACTTCCTTGACATTAAGCTCAACTAGAGGTATAATTAGACGTATGGCAAAACTCAGATTTCTTCACATCATCGTACCGCAAGGTTCCGTCGAAGAGGGGCAGAAGTGGGAGAGCAAATTTCAGGGGCTTCTTTTGAACCTCAGAAATACCATCGTAAGCCGACGATTTTCTTTCGAATATTATGGGCACGCGCAGTATGCATATTTTTATATTGCCGTTGAAGAGACACTCAAGGAAACGATAGAGTCGCTCATTTACTCGACCTATCCTGACGCGGAAATTCAAGAGACGGAAGACTATACCAAGAGATTTATTCCGGAAAAAATGGCTATCGCTGGCGCAGAAATTGGAGTGCATCACAGCGATGTCTACCCGATTAAAACGTACGATGATTTCGGAGAGGACAGTATGTCTAGACTTTTTTCTGTTATTTCCAAAATTTCTGCGAATGATCAAGTATGGATTCAGATCATCACAGAGCCGCTTCCGGATACGGCATCATTTTTTTATATGCGTAACTGGCGTTATAGGTTTGCGGCGCTCCATCATTTTTTCTCCATCAAGGACCGTTTCCGTACAGGAGGAAGAAAAGCTATCAATGAAATGCGACATCACAAGGCGCATGAAAAAGACGCAGAAAAGCCATTTAGAATTAGTATTCGTTGCGCCTATATTGCGCCAACGCACGAGGAGGCCGATAGGAAAATAGAGGCGGTAATTAATTCATTTTATCAGTTTAACGACAGTGACGTGAATGAGTTTCATGCGCATCACACCCATGATATCAAAAGATTCTTACGCGATTATAAGTTGAGACTTCACGGCACGCCGTTCGTCGCAAGTACGAAAGAAATTGCAACGCTTTACCACCTCCCAAACGCCGATTTCGTCCCGCACATTGTTCACGTTCAAGCTCGCAAGGCCGATCCACCGCAGGACCTTCCTAGGCTTGGAGATGCGGACGTTTCCGGGTTTGGCGTTACGAACTATCATAATAATTTCGTTCCGTTTGGGATAAAGCGTGACGATCGACGTCGTCATCTCTATACCGTCGGTAAGTCTGGTTCTGGTAAATCGAAACTTCTCGAGTTGCTCATTATTGATGATATTAAAAATGGAAAGGGCTTCGGAGTTCTGGATCCACACGGCGATCTCATCGACAATATTATGCGGTATATTCCGAAAGAACGTATTGATGACGTAATTCTTTTTGATCCTGCTGATACTGAATTTCCGATCGCCTTCAATCCAATGGAAAGTGTAGACGATGCCTACAAAATGCAGGTAACAACTGGCTTTCTTAATATCTTCAAGAAAGTATTCGGCGACAACTGGACCTATCGTCTCGAACACGTGCTCCGTTATACGACGCTTGCCCTCCTCGATAGTCCGAACACCACGGTCGTTTCCATTCAGAAAATGCTTACCGACAAAAACTACCGACAAAAAATTGTCTCACGCATTCAGGATACAACGGTAAAAAGTTTCTGGGTTTCCGAGTTTGCCGCTTGGTCCGAAAAATTTGATTCCGAAGCCATTACTCCCCTTCTCAACAAAGTCGGTCAGCTGATTTCCACGAACATGATTCGTAATATTATCGGTCAACCAAAGACGAAGTTCAATCTTCGTGATGTTATGGATAACAAAAAAATTCTCCTCATGAAGGTTTCGAAAGGTCTCCTCGGTGAGGAAAACTCGGGTTTGATCGGATCAATGGTTATTACAAAATTATTTCAAGCGGCCATGAGCCGCGCGGATATGCTCGAAGAAAAACGTGAAGATTTTTATTTCTATGTTGATGAGTTTCAGAACTTTGCCACCGATACATTCGCGGAAATTCTCTCCGAAGCACGTAAATATCGTCTCAATCTCACAATTGCCCATCAGTATATGGGGCAGCTCAATGATGTCGTTCGCAAGACGGTATTCGGTAACGTAGGCTCGATGGTGAGCTTCCGCGTAGGTGCCGAGGATGCGGCCGTTCTCGCAGGCGAGTATACGCCAGTATTCAAGGTTCGCGATATTATCAACCTTGGAGTGCGAGAATTTTACACAAAAATGTCCGTCAATGGTGAGCTGCGCGAGGCATTCTCCGGTCGCACGTTAAGCGTACCACCCGTCACTGACGACCTCACCAAAGAAATCATCGACGCCTCGCGCGCCAAATACTGCCTCCCCCGCAAAGAAGTCGACGAAGTCCTCGCCAAATGGGACGAGTCCGCCTCTGCCCCTCCCGCCCCCGAAGAAATCGCCGCCTCCGAAGAAAAATTCGAAGAGCCGATGATTTAATATACGGTTTCCAAATAGCACTTCTCGCAATATACGATTTCTGGCCTCTCTGGCATATAGGCC
>CAYHGS010000018.1:0-15498 GCA_964356305.1 uncultured Candidatus Peribacteria bacterium | reverse complement strand
TTCCAAATAGCACTTCTCGCAATATACGATTTCTGGCCTCTCTGGCATATAGGCCGTTTTTATTGTCGTGTCACACTTGGCGCAATGACGTTCGTACATCTCATAGGATAGGCGTTTATCCATCCGTTCACGATGCCTTTGATCGGGGCATTGTCGAGGAACGGGAAGTCCATGTTTACGATAAAATTCTAGCTCTTGCGGAATAATTTTATAATTTTTCCCCGTAACGCTGCATGCTAATATCTCGCGAATGATGCTGTCCGGAGCGTCAAGAATGGAATCGGGGATCTGATACGTCGCAGGTCGATATTCGGATGCCGACTCTTTATGCCACGTGAATCCTTGGGCCAAAGCTCGGTCTTTTCCGAGAGACATGAAAACCTCCGCAATCGTTTCGTTGTAATCAAATGGACTCAACTCTTTCGGAAAAAACTCACCGAACTCACCACTCTTCTCCATGGATTCTCGAATTTTTGCGATCAATGTTTTATACTCCTCAGGTGTATATTTTTTATTACATATGGCGTATTGCGCATGTTTCATTCCTACGCATCCGAATAAATCATGCGAAGAAAAGCATGAGTCGCTGTACGTAACATTTGAGGATCGCGTGACGAAGGTATTGAACTGGCAGTTCTGGACCTCCTCGTCGCCAATAGTTTCATACACTAATTCGCTGCCACCCATACCGTAGCAGTCATAGGAATCCTTCGATTCAAATATCCAAGCACTATAGGCACAGTCCTGTAGCGAGTGTGCATCGTAACACTCTCGAGAATTTATAACATGCTGTATGGAATTTCCGGTCGAATTTTCGGCGGCAACTTGCCATAAATTTCGATGTGGATACTTCAACACAAACGCTTCAAATTGCACTTTCATTTCCTGAAGTTTTGACTGTTTCTGAAGCTCAAAAGTTTTTATTTTTTCAGAATATTCTTCTTTTGAATATGATTCATTGAAAATATAATATTCTTTGTTTCGCAGACCCACGCATCCAAAACAGTTATGGCAACCGGAAAGATCATAACAAAACATCAGATCGTTTGAGTTTGAGCAGTGCTCAGAATAATAACAATGGTAGAGGTGATCACTATCAATACACTCATAGCACAGTTCACTCTGCGTGAGATAACTAGAATCAAGCGAATCTCGATCATTAAGTGCATTTCCCATGTACATACAAGAATCGCAGCCCTTGGCCACAAAGCAGAGGTAGCAATCTTTGTTATCGACGACTTGCTGACAATATTCACTGTTCACGCAGTTAACATTGTAAAGTGCAGATCGAGGAACATCTTTTGAGAGTTCTCGAAACTGCTCGAAAAAAGATCGAGAAAAATCATATTCTTTTTCATAGGTCGCCGGATCCCATTTGTCCGACCACCAGCACGACTGACAGTAAACCGTAAGAGGACTTTCTGGCTTGTAGATCGTGATCATTGACGTCTTGCACAGATCGCAATTTCGACGATAGAGCGCATGTTCATTTCGGAAGATAAGTCGTCTTCGCTGACGACACTTTGGGCAGCATTTCGGAAGTGGAACATTTATTTTTTGATAATACGCCCGATCGGTATCATCGATGGGAAATTCAGACGAGCAGATAAGACATGTGGCCATGCGGGCAGTATAAGATATCAGAATAAAATGTAAACATATTAAGATTTAGTCCTAAATCTAGCCCATTTTTCGAACCATATTTTCAATCTTCTTAAACTGAAAATACCAGTCAACGCGATAGAGAAATGGACGCAGGTCGAATCGATTATCATCAGGGCTGTAACCTTCTGCGTGGACGGAAGGGGTGAGGGTCGTAAGTTTATGGCGATTGATGGCGTAATTTTTGAAGAAGTACATGACCTTGTCGGCCACTTTTTGGATAGAAAGATTTTTTTCTGTTTCCGGACCCCACTCAGAGGCGAGTTTTTCAAACATACTGACGGGCCCAAGTCGTTCGACTTTGCGTAGTGTGGCAAATACACGAAGCTCATCATAGGTCATGCCCATATCGGACTCATCCGTCTGAGTCTGTACGCCATCTTGCATTGGTCGTAGCTCGGCCATAGGAGGACCGGCGAGAATATCCAAGAGAGCGTCATAGCCGAATTCCTTCGCGGCATAGCGGCAGAAACTGCGCAGATCGGTTTTGCCAATACCTCCGATTGGATTGATATCAGCTGAAGAACAGTCGTACTTTGTGAAATATCCTCGGTTCGCCTCGTCAACATTGGCACTGCCGAGAACCAGGAGGAAGCCTTTTTCTCCACGTGAAGGTCGGAAGAGTTGTGCCAGAGCATAGCTCAAAATCATACGAACACGAGCCTGAATATTCTGGAGCGCCAGATCCTGTTCTCTGCCTCCTCCTTCATTTTCAAACTTCGGCTCGAAGTGAAGGACCTCATCCATCGACTTCCTGAACTCGTTGAAAATACCACTGATGTTAGCGCGTACATGATGCGATCCCACCTGTTCGGCAAGGCGAGCCGCGAACGACTCCGTCTCCTTGGAGCTTATGCCATCACTTGGCATATACGCGGTAAAAAATAACCGTCGTGCAAGCTCCTGAGGATCGCGCGGAATATACTCAGAGTCTTGTGACTCCCCGAGGATGCGATGTACATCTTTGATGACTTCTTGATTTCCGGAACCTGCTTCTTTCACTACCATATGACACATGCTTCCGATGATGGCCGCCGTCGATCCACTATCGACCCCACCGGAAAGTGGTAAGAAAAATCCGCTCGCACCCGATCGACGAAGGTAGTCCCACAGCCAAAGTGCAGGACCTTTGGCAATCTCTTCTTCAGGAGTAAGTAATGTCGGATTCATGGGCTTCGTTGGATGCTGAGAAGGATGAGCATTCGTAATGTCAAAATCAATCTTAATACGCGGATATCGTGCTGCCGTATCGGCCTGTTCTCCGAGACTTCGCACCGAACCACGCATGGAGCGCACGCTGGTAAAATCAACATCGGCCACGGTCGTATCGACATCTTTGAGCGAGAATTGCTCGCCCTGAGCGAGTATCTGGCCATTTTGGACGATCATCGATGAGCCATCAAACACGAGGCGACCACCATCACCGCCCACCAGGTTGGAGTAGGCATATATGCCTCCGGCCTTTTGGGTAGCATTACGGATGAGATCAATACGGGTATTGAGCTTACGTAGTTGCCAATGGGAACCGGAGCCATTACCGAGCAACTCGGTACCATCAAGGGCCATATCGATACCGGGATTTTTGGCAGTGAACATCTCTTCACACTTTTCTGTTCCGATAATCGTATCATTTGTCTCAATCACGAAGTCACCAATAGGTGCCGTTTTTTGACCGGTCACAGCGGCCAAAATCGGAGGCAACTTGAAGTCCTCAACCTGTCGATCTCTGTCCCACGCCGTAAACCAACGAGGCTCACGATAGTTGCCATCATCGGCGAGATTTTTCTTCGCACGAAAACCCACAATTTTTTTATTCAAAACATACGCATCACAGTTATAGCGGACACCCTCATGGAAAACAGGCATTCCGATAACAGCGAGGAGATTATCAGTCGCATCGGTAGCCAGAATTTGTGCCAGAGTATCGTAACCATGGTGGGTCGTATCATCTTCATAGAAGTGATCTTCGCAGCTATATCCGGGAAGTTCCAACTCCGGGCCAATACGATAACGAGCACCGGTCTCTTTCGCCTGATAGAGTGATCGCAGGGTTCGATCACGATTCCCTTCGAAGTCCATCGCCCACTGGTTCACCGTCGAGACGGCAATACGTCCTTTGGCGATCGTAGAAGGGGTCAGGCCAGCCTCATTATAGAGACTATCAAGATCAGGCGCGGTATGTGAATTGGAAGGAGTACTCATAGGGAAGGGGTGATTATAGATAAAAATGTATTAGATGTTAAGCCTTTTTTTGAGCTTAGATGCAATCAATGTGGCTACAGAATAAACCTCGAGTAGGTCGTCGGACTCGACTCCCGGATAGGTATCCGACCCGATAACTTTCTGAGCACCGGCGTTTCGTAGTTTTGTGCGGGCGTCTCCGGCGAGCACCAGGTGGGTGGCCATGAACATCACATCCGTCGCACCGGCCTCACGACAACGCTCGGCAGTTTGGGCGATCGAGCCACCGGTGCGAATCATGTCATCACAGATGATGGCTATCCTTCCTCGAACTACGGACGACACCTGGCCAACCATAGTTTGATCGGTATCGTATCGATCTTTATCAGCGGCGGTATGCGGCACACCAAGTTTTTCCGCTATGCGAGCAACCCACTTGCTGCGTCCATAATCCGGGGAGACGAGGGCAAAATCCCCAAGATTCATATCGCGGATTTTCTGAACCACTAGATCATCCGTTTGAATGTTAGCAGTTTGAACATTGCCATCATGCGCATGCATAACAGACTCAGAATGCAGATCAATAAATGCTACAAAATTCGGATTGGTGCGCAGCAGCTGTCGCGTGCGAAGTATTCCCTTCGGAATCTCCCCGGAGTCCGCCTTCGCACGCTCCATTGTAGAATATCCCAAATACGGAATGACGAGATTCACCGAAGAGGCATTCCAGTATCGTGATCCCTCTGCGAGATCCATGAGCTCTTGATGCGAGGCATCATCATGGGTTGCTCCGACGATAATCACATCATGACCATCGATATCTTCAACCGGAAGTTGATGGAAAATTTCTCCATCACGAAATATTTTTTTCGTAACCTCAGTAAAAGGAAGACCAAGCTCGGCAGCGACTTTTCGTCCGAGCGCCTCTGAAGCTTCATTGGCTATAACCGTAACGTGTTGTGATGGAGTGTTGTTCATAGTGTTGGGAAAAGTGAATGAGTTTGGAGAATGTGAATGTCGTTCTGCAGGGCGTTGAGACGAGTTACCTCGGCACCATCCTGCGGTTTTCCTGCCTGACTGATATCAAGAGGAGCAGTAGCATCTTCGATGATGGCAGTGTTGTAGCCCTGTTCTCGCAGTCCCTCAGCGGCACCATCAACACAGTAGCCACCGGTACAATGACCATAAACAGCGAAGAGAATCTGCTCACGAGTAATATTTCTTTCTGCCTGAAGTTTCTGAACCAACGCCTCGATAAAATTTTGCGCATTCGGATTAGCAAAAAGTGAGTACACTTCTTTTTCAAATAATCCGGTTACGCCTTGATGAACGACCTCATCAGCAAACTGCTCCGGCCCATAGATTCGATTCCCCTCTCCTCGCACGCTCTCGCCCGTAACCACATTACCCTGACTCATGGGAATAAATCGTTGATGACCACGTTGTGTCGCGGGAATTTTGAGCCAGCCCGACGTGCCCTTCATGCAGTGTTCCGGAAACGGACCTCCATTGGTCTGGAACTCCCAGGCATCAAAAGCATGACTATCAACACTACCGATGCGATAACGAATGTTATCGACGAGCGTGGCGAGATTTGCCTTGACCGTATCGCTCGTAGGTACGTAAAGAGTGCCTCCCTCTGTGGCAAAATCATGCTGCGTGTCGACATCGACTCCAACGATGACGCCGCCCTGCGCAAGGAAGTTCTGAACGTGGCTGGTATCCTGAAGTGGAGTGAAACGGGTAAGTGGTGCATTCATACATAAATGGGTTAATGGATAAGTGCACCCTCAGATTAGGTTCAAAAAAGCCGTCCACGAAGCGACCTAAGTGCGGATATTCAAAGCGTTATAAATGGCTTATATAAAAGAAAAAACAGAGTGACGACCATCTATCGTCACATCGAAATTGACGAACTGTTTTCGTCACATGCCGAGCCAGGTCAGAATACACACAGAGATATTGACTATAAAACAATATTATGGTTTAATTACGACCTTATGAAGCTCACATCCCTCTTAAAAAAAGATGTCATCCAGCAAGATCTTGTTCGGCAGATTGCCGATCCGCGCGAGGCGATACGCCATGTCCTTGCAGGCATTAGGACGGGATTTGCAGGGAGAGTGAAAAAAGCGATCATGACAAAAGTAGATGACTATCGATATGGCATCGATAGCGATCGCCTCCAGGTACAGTTGCGATCAATGTTAGATATGGATGAGCCGACCAGACGTGGAGAGATGCGAAAACTTTTTCAGGAAGCGCTGGACACCGATCACGAGATTTTTTATCGACTCGTGCAAACGCTGGGAGAGATCGATATATTCAATCTCACCGTCGAGAGCAAAACGGCCGATAGTCTCAGCGGTGATGATCTCCTCTTGCCGCTAGAACTTGATTACGAACTCTATACGGAGTTAATTCAAACCGCGAAAGCGCACCCATCATTCAAGGCATGGATGGCATTCTTATCAGAAAAAACAGAAGGCAAAAAACCAATGCAGCAGGGCCAGCAAGAGCTCAAGCTCAATGGAGCGGCACTGCCGGAAATCTTTCCAAAGATTGATCACTACGTGGAAAGTGCGATGAAATATCTCGGAGGAAGAAGTTGTGACAAGGGAAAGAAATTCATGCTCATGCTCGAGGCATTCAAAAAAATATCCGAGGAAGTTTTTGGAAAAGATATGGAAGCATTTTGCGCCGTTGCCACGACGAGAAATCTGACGAGCCTGGTATCTCGATTCTGGTCGGCCTTTCCGCATGCAGAGCTGATAGCGGAGCCCTATGAGTACCTGCCGATGTGGTATGCCGTCTCTGATGCAACCAAGCGCCATATGATTGATATAGATAATCTCAACTTCAACGAGGAACATCTCACCGTTGAGCTTCTCAGAAAAGGCGAGACTATCCGTCAAAAGAGAAAAGCCGAGAGTGTTCCGGAAAAAGATCCTATCGTACTCCTGATTTCTACGCAGATGAGAATCGGTGCCAAACTGCTTGACCCGAAGAAAATAATGCAGTGGGTGGATGCGGAAAACGAATTCCTTGGATTCCAACAGTATCACGTCTGGTTTGATGCGAGCCAAGACTCCCGAATCGTTGCCGATGGTGATCTTGTTTTTTATAGTAAGCGTTTTGCCGGAAGTGGAGGAGGAATGGTACTGGCGAACAAAGCCACCTATCCCGAGGATGACGGCCATGACATCAGAGAATCTTTCCGATTACGATCGAGTTATGATGTGAGCATTATTCCGAGGCTTACTGCATCATTGCATCTCACGAGCCGCAAAGTTGGGCATCACGTAGCCAATCTCGCGCAGACACCAGGACTCTGGTACTTCCAGGGAAAGGGAACATTTGTAGCGGGCGAGGTAGAGAAGGCACGATCATCACTTTCGCAATCTCCAATAGTGAAAGATCTTTTCACGCTCGAACATCAAATGCCATCCGACGCGAAACAGTGGAAGGTTGATGCCGTGATGCGCATCATTCCAACCGATAAGGCCTTAAAGATGCTCGACATGAAAAAATTAAGCCAAGATTTACATCAACGTTTCAGCGTTGATTTTTCTTGTTTTAATTTGCAAGAACATGAGGGGGGCGGAGGCATGAGTTTCTCTGAACTGACTGAGGCATGCGACGCAGAGCCATTCAATAGAGAGTCGTTTATCGCGAAGGTAGAAGCATTTCAATTTTACTATCAGTCATGGATTGTGAAATCACTCCTGCCAAGCGAGGGAAGAGAAGATGCAGACGTTGTGAGGGCGTATTTCCGTCAGGCGGTAAAAGAACATAGTTACTTCCGAATTTTTACGACAGCACTCGATAAACCCGATACACTTCGAGAGTTTATTAAAAGGCTTGAACAGGCTGTTAAACTACAGCTTGAACCGCTTGGCCGTCTCCCAGCTTAAATCAAATACGGTCTTGAGTGCCTGAGAAATTTCCGGACTCTCAATAATAATACCAAGCTTCTCTTTCCAGGAGACGATATTAATTTTGTCATTGTAAATTTGTATCTCCGGAATCCAATTATACTTGTCACTCGGAACCAGGGCACTTTCACGTGCTTCTTTTTCGTCGTTCTTTTTTCTCTGACGTGCCAGCTCGGAGTCAGGATGAATAGAATGAATAAAGATATTTTTCTTCGCGCGTCTCTGATAATACGTCTTGAAATAGTCGGGCAGAGCGCCGTGCATTCCCTCAAATGAGGCCCAGGAAACAATTCCGTCTTTTGCGGTAAGGGTGTCTTCATACACCTTCTCAATCCCTTGCATCCCCTCATAGAAGGTTATTTTTGGACGCGATTTTGCCTGATGCATGAGCAGATCGTCGCCATACTTTTCGATCAGATCAATCTGATTTTCCAGTTTTTCTTGATATCGAAGTTGCTGATGTTTCAGCTCACGGAGAATATTAGCCTTCTTCTCAACACCATAATATTGCGTATTAGCACGATTCGATTTAACCATCAGCCCTTTTTTTACGAGGCTATCCAAAATGCTGCGTACCGTATTTCGTGGAAGTTCGGTGACACGGGCGATATGAGAAGCGGGCTGTGCCCCGAGCTCCAGAACCTTCGTGAAGATTTTGATCTCTTTCTCGGTCAGCTCAAATGTTCGAAGAATAGCGTGAATCATGAATCGACTATACGCTGACGAAAACAGTTCGTCAATATGGGGTTGGCGACGAAGGGTCGTCAGGTAAATATATGGCTTAAATAAGCTATTTTTTGCCATTTCATTTACTCACCTCAGGGGCATAGGGGGGTGTGCTTTTCTGAAAGACAATAGGGTCGTCATTAACAACACCCTATGGAAACTATTGGAGTTCAGCTCGGACGCTTCGCACCGTATCACAACGGTCACCACATGATTACCGAGGCGATCATCGCGAAACATGGCGCAGACCACACTCTGGTCATGATCGGATCATCTACCTCACTCAATGAACGAACACCATTCACCTTCGAGCAGCGCCGCGAAATGATCCAGAAGGCTGTCGGCAACCTCGTAGAGATCATGCCGCTTCCAGATACCGATCCAGCTCAGCCGGTACCGTATGAGGATTCATTTGCCGAGTGGAGAAAAGGCATCAAGGCTATCGAACAAGCTCGACAGGTGCAGTTCAAATTTTATGGAGGATCGAGAGAAGATCTCCGAATCTTTGGTGATGATTTTCCAACAGAAGTCATCCGCGATCGCGCCACTGCCGGAAAAGGAATCAGCGCAACAGCTATTCGGGAGCAGCTCAAGGCGCAAGACATCACAGCCCTTCGAGAGGTGATGGACGAAAGAATCATAGCCGATGCGATCCATTATTTTCATCAAAATATTCAATCTTTAACCCACCTGTAATATGAATATTCAACACTCCCCTTCTGATAGCGCACAGTCACTCTATGAACGCTACATGGCGTTCCCGGAAATCACCTACGAGGCATTTCTCAACCTTCCTGAGGATCTTCGACGCACCATCGTTCAGCGCAATCATATTCTTCAGACCGACACCTACAACCGTACGATGGGTCACATCAAGGGCCCGGAATGGAAGACACCGGAAACCTACATTCTGCAAATGCGAAAGGCAAATGATGGCTATCTGATTGCTCATGGGGTTCGTGCTCAAATAGAAAAAATCGCACGTATTCACATCTCGGCTGCCGAGCTCGACTTTGCAAAAGAGTTTTATCAAGGAGCTAATGTTCCATTCTTCAATGAAGAAATGTGGAAATTTGTGGTGGAAGAATGTGAGGGAAAGCTTCCTTTGGAGATTGATGCTGTGCCGGATGGCACGGTGGTCCAGGCAGGCGACCCGGTCTTGCGCGTGCATGGTCCTGGGGAAATTGCAGCACACTTCGAGCCGGATTTTCACAGGATGTTTTACGAAACACTGGTGGCTACGACCGCTCATGAGATCGCTACCAAAGTCGGCGCAGAGCGATTTATCGAGGTAGGAAAACGAGGAACGCCAAACGAGGAGATGCATCTGCAGGCCGCGGCCGCGATGTATGCCGGTGGAGGGATCTCCCTCACGAGCAATGATGCCGCCGCGGCCTGCTACCCCCAGCTAAAAGATGTCGGCACACTCGGCCATCGTTTTATCCAGTTCTATGATACCGAGGAACAGTCCTTCCGTGAGGCAGTGGAAAAAACAAATACAACCTCTCTCCTCATCGATCTCACGAACTCATATCGCGGTATTGATATCGCCCTAAAGCTTAAAAAAGAATACAGAAATACCGGTAAAAAAATCTGGATCCGTTTGGATAGCGGAAATCTCCTGGAGCAGACGATCTATACCCTCACGAAGTTCAAGGAGCTTGGATTTGATGATGCAGCATTGGACAAGGTTGTGATTGAAGACATCTCAACGGTAGATGACATGGTCAAGATCGACGAGGCGGTATCGGCCGCCGGATTTGATCCAAAAAAGCACGTCATCTATGGAGCGGGTGGCCTGCTGGTTACAAAAATGAAGGGACGAAGCGACGCCTCGACCGGCTACAAACTTTCGGGCGTTACTCGTGATGACGTGGAGGAGGACAAAATCAAGTTCTCAGATTCCCCTGGCAAGGAGTCATTACCGGGAGACGCAACACTGATTAATCACGAAGGAATGAGAAAAATTGCAAAGCGCGGAGAGTTCACCGACGCCGAAGATCTCCTCGTTCCTGCATACCGAAATGGCGAAATATTACTCCTGGAAAATGTAAAAGAAACTCGCGAACGAGTACGTAAGACCCTCGCGGAGGTCCAGGCCATGCCAAAAGGAAAGACGCCAAAATCACCGCAAATTGCCACAAGCACTCAGAAACTTGCCGACCATTATGGCGTAACATTAGCAGCCGCATAAGCATCTATCATATATTTATTATTTTTTTACCAATCACATCTATGGAAAAAACATATCAAAAAACAGGTGACGCAATCGCAGCATGGTACGAACGAAAATTGGCGGACGGATATAGTATTCGATCGGTTCGCAAAATAGGAAAAAATTTTATGGAGGTAGCAGAAAGTAGCCACGCCCAGCAGATGACCCGCATTGCTTTTTTGCGACAAAATAGCGTTTTTATTATTCCTATTATAAAAACAAGAAAAGGAGTTTTTACCATTTTGTGCGAAGAGTACCGCGAGGGAGCCGGAAAAGTGATGATGGGATTTCCCGCCGGATCGCTCGATAAGGCAGATGAAGATATCCTCACGGCAGCCAAAAGAGAGCTCCTGGAAGAAACACCCATTCAAGAAAATTGGATTACAAATTTGTCAGAAATTGATGTAGGTTCCACAAATTACGTCTCACCCGGGGGTACCAACGAACAGATCTTTCTAGTGAAGGCCGAAATACAACTTCCCGATGGAGTCGAGCCGCACGATCTAGCTAACAAAACCTGCGGCCTTCAAGACGAGAACGAGAATATTCGAACTCACATACGAGAACTAAATCGAGACTTACTCTATGAACTCGAGGCGATGGGTCAGAAGCTCGCCCTCCTCATGATCTTGAACGAGTGATTTCTCATAAATCATAGCTGGATAAAGCAAAATCCAGCTTCAACTAGTCATCCCATAAACTCTCCGCTATACTATCCCCACATTCAAACGAAAATATTTATGCAAAAATTTCTTGTTCGAGGAGGGCATGCGCTCAAAGGTGAGGTGACAGTAAGCGGGTCAAAAAATGCGGCGTTACCCATTATAGGCGCGGCACTGCTTACGGACGAAACAACGGTACTTACCAACGTTCCTGAGATTAATGATGTCTACTCCCTGCTCACGATTCTCAAAGAATTTAATATTAAGTTCACATTTGAGAATCACACGCTGACGATTGAACCAAAAAATTTCAAATACAAGACGCCGCCAGAAGAGCTCGTGGCAAAAATGCGCGCATCAATACTGATTGCACCGGCACTACTTCATCGTAATGGAAGTTTTGATATGGCCTATCCGGGTGGTTGCGTACTAGGCAAAAGACCTCTCGATACGCACTCATTTGTGTTTAGAAAAATGGGAGCGACAGTTCTCGAAGATGAAAAAAATCTGAAGGTTTCGTGGAAAACTAGAGAGCCGACGATTATGGTTCTTCCGGAAATGAGCGTTACCGCAACGGAAAACGCCATCATGATGGCGGCAATCACACCGGGAGAGACGCAGATTAGATTGGCCGCTGCTGAGCCGCACGTGCAGGATCTCTGCCATTTTATGAAAAAAATGGGATGCAAAATTGATGGTATTGGGACACACAATCTCACGGTACACGGCGTAAAGAAACTCAATGGAACCAAGTACGCTATCTGTGGTGACTACCTCGAGGCGGGCACATTTGCGCTTGCTGCGGCGATGACAAAAGGAGATGTAAAAATTCATGGCCTGCAAATGGACTACCTTGATAGTTTCTGGCAGAAGTTTGACGAGGCCGGCATTCCGTATGTATTGGGAAAAGACTCCATCCACATCAAGCCGGCGAAGAAGATTCATCAGGTAAAAGTCCTACGGACAGCCGTATATCCAAGCTTCCCAACGGACTTACAGGCTCCATTTGGAGCGCTACTCACGCAGTCAAAAGGCGTAAGCAAAGTATTCGAAACGCTCTTCGAGGGTCGCCTCAGTTATCTCTTTGAATTAGAAAAAATGGGTGCACATATTGAGTTATTAAATCCTCATCAGGCACTCATCATCGGTCCAACCAAGCTTGTCGGCAAACCAGTTTCCAGTTGTGATATTCGCGCCGGAGCCACCATGGTCCTCGCCGCCCTCGCCGCGAAAGGCGAGACCATCATTTCCGATATCAAATACATCGATCGCGGCTACGAACGCCTCGACGAAAAACTCCGCGCGCTCGGCGCCGACATCGAGAAGGTTGATTTATAATTGCCAACGGAAAAAGCCAGGAGGTTAGCATCATTAAATACCTCGTATTTGGAATGCTCACGAATTGCTAGCACTATGAGGTACCACCCAAGGTACGCTCCTGCTGGAGTGCCCACGCTAAGGATGTGCTAAGCATTCAAAAGTTGATAAAAGGAATAGAGGCTGTGGAGCAAAAAAAGATGAAATTATTTTTCAAATATAACCTTCTCCACCCTCCCACTCCCCGGATCCACCACCATCTCTACCGTCCCCATCTGGTCCGTACGGAAAATTTTCGAACCAACGGCGGCCAGTCGAGCCAGCGCCTCAGATGTTGGGTGACCATAGCGATTTTTTGACCCCACGGAAATTGCGGAAAACTGAGGATGAACTGCGCGCAAGAAGTCATCTCCCGAGCTAAAGCGGCTCCCGTGGTGGCCGACTTTGAGAATATCGGCATGCAAATCAACGCCCGAGGCTAGCAATTTTTCTTCACTTGGAATGCCGATATCCGCCGTACCGAGCAAGACAGCTCGACCACCAAGAAGTATCCTTGAGACCAGTGAATACTCATTCACCTTCGGCACATATTTCCCCGCCAGCGAAACCTTTGGCCACATCACATCCATCTCCACTCCTTTATCCAGCCAAAAATCCGTAGCACTATATCCAATCCACACGCCAATACCCTTTTCGTGTATTTTTTTCATAATCGCCTCCTGTATCGCCGTTCCCTGTTGTACCCCAATCACCATTGCCTGCCGCACATCGAATTGATCCAGAAGCGCCAACGCACCGCCGGCATGATCTTGATCGTACTGCGTCAGCAGCATGAGGTCGATACGATCTTCAGCCCATCCAATAGCACGCCGCAATGGCTCAGAAATAGCGCCCGGTGGGCCAACATCGATGAGCACGCGATTTCCTCCGGGAGTAACAATCAACGTCGCATCCCCCTGCCCGATATCCAGAAAATAGATATGCAACTTTCCATCCGGCAACTGCCCTAGGCAGCTGAAACAAAAAACAATAATCAACCCCAAACTCACCAACCACAAAGAAAAAAATCGTGCCATACCTTACAGTAGAGCACGACTTCGTAACATTTTCATGACACGTCTGACATTTAAGCCTTCGCTTTCTTCTGTTTTTTGCGACCGAATACACGTCCGAATCCGATAGATACAAGTGCGAGAAGACCGATTTCAGGACCGGTTTCGACGAGACGAATAGTCACCGTCTTTCCCTTGCTCTCATTGCCGTTAGCATCCTTGGAAGTAATTTTGTAGTAGTGATATCCAGGCTCAAGCTCCTTTGCCTCAAAGGCGGTATTCTCTTTTGTAAGAGACGTGAGCTGGCCATATTTTTTACCATCCAAACTTCGATAAATAATATATTCAAGCAAATCTCCGGCAGAATTTTTACTCTTTGTCCAAGATAATTTTGCCGTCATGGTTTGCACCGTCTTCGCAACAAAGTTCGTAACTTCTTCAGGAGGAGTAATATCTTTCTTTACGACAGTGGCTACCTCACTTATGAAATCGAACGTAGAATTTTCCTTTGTCATAGCCTCACCTTTGTCATCCAGGATACCGGTCATCATGAGAGTGTAGCTCGCCTTTGGTGCCATGGTGGCCGTGATAATAACGTTCATTTTTGTTTCATCAATTTTGAAAGATGACAGAGAAAGCTTCGCAGTCTCATCACCCTTTTTTGTGATAGAAAAATTTTGCGTAGGATCAGTATTCAAGACAACAGGTTTTGTAAAAGTAACTTTCAGGGTCGTATCATTTTGCACCTCAAGTTTACTGATTTTGATAGTGTCGCTACTCACCGCGTCAGCCGCGTCAACCAATGGATTTTTTGCGACGGTTTCGGTCTTTACGGGAGCCGCAGGATGAGCCTTGAGATAGGCTTCGAGAGTAATAGCGCTTCCTTTGAATTGCCCGACATCGGATGTGCCGCTACTGATGGGATTACCTGCGAGATCGGCAATATCACTACTTACGGTGACGATATAGTCACTATCAGGATTTTGGTCTGCCGTATCGACGAGTACAACGGTACCGGTCTTATCGCTTGGATCCATGAACGCATCGTTAACAACAAGTTTTTCATAGATAATATTATCCTGAACAGTGAAAGCTTTGTCGGGCTTCACGACAGGGAGTGTAATTGGTTCGGAAAAAGTTACTTTCACCTGGCCCTTATATACGGCGACAGCACTTTTCACGGTCGGAGCAGTAGTATCGGCTGCGCCAGGAGTTGTAGCGGCAACAATATCAGCGGCTTTTGTTTCCGGAGCTACGGATGTCGTTGTTTTGCTCGTATCACTTCCATTTACCGCTGCGACGACCTTGCTAAAAGGTTTAATGGCGACATAGGGACTATAACTTGCACTCTCATTACCCGCTGCATCCAGCGCCGTAACGGCCATATAATATGTTTTTCCATTTTCAAGCTTCTTCACTTCATAGGTCGTCACATTTTCAATCTTCTTACTCTCGGCATACTTCGCCGTATTCAGCTCGGTCACCTCATCGGGACCAACATATACCTTGTATCCGGTGACAGCGGTATCATCTTTGGCGCTGTCCCAGCTCAGAGAAACCATCCCATCGCCAATAACAGCAGTGAGTTTTTCGACATCAGCCGGAGGAGTGGTATCTTTTGTTTTTGGAGTGGCGGCAAATGCGACACTACCCATACTGAGTAACAAAGCAGTGCCAACAAATGAACCAATAAGAGTTTGAAGAGAACGTCGTGTCATATGTTTTTTATTTAGGTGTTTTTTATTTCT
>CAYHGS010000017.1:0-29156 GCA_964356305.1 uncultured Candidatus Peribacteria bacterium | reverse complement strand
TTCTCGGATATATTCAATCTGTTTCACATTCAACTCCTCGAGAATAATATCTCGGTACTTCTCTATGACGTCCACACTCACCTCATCTGGTGTAGCAATACTCACGCATGCGAGCGGCTGACGCACCTTGATCGAAGCATTAGCACGAGCGCTATGTCCCAAGTTTACGATCTGACGAACGATATGCATCTCGGTATTCAAGAGTGGCTTCATAAGCTTCTTCACCGCCTCAGGCCAATTCGTAAGATGCACCGATTCACTCTCGCCCGCAATCCCCTTCGTAAGTCCCTGATACATATACTCAGACAAGAATGGCATATATGGAGCCATTAACTGAGACAATCTATAGAGAACAATATATAAGGTCTGGTAAGCACTCTGCTTATCAGCATCTGATTCCGACTTCCAGAAACGCCTTCGACTTCGACGGACATACCAATTAGAGAGATCATCGGCAAAGGTAATCATCGGACGAGTCGCCTCCATGAAATTATAATTATCCATCGCATCGGTCGTCGACTTCACGAGCGTATTCAACTCGGACAAAATCCACTGATCCAAAGTATGCTCAGGACGGAACTTTTCCATCTTTTTTCCAGTAAACTCTGGAACCCACTTATCAATAGACGCATAGGTCATGAAGAAGGAATACACATTCCATACCGTCAACGTAAATGACTTCACGATCTCGTCCACATGCCTTTCAGAGAATCGAACGTCATCGCCCAATGTAGCCGGTGATGTGTACAAAAACATGCGCATCGAATCCACTCCACGCGTATCAAACATCATGTTTGGATCGGGATAATTCTTCTTCCTCTTTGAAAGTTTTTCTCCATCTGCAGCCAACAAAATTCCATTCACAATAACATTCTTGAACGCAGGCTTATTCCACAAAATCGTAGAAATAACATGCAACGTATAGAACCATCCACGCGTCTGGTCCAATCCCTCGGCGATAAAGTCAGCCGGGAAGTTGTCCTCAAACTCCTTCTTCTTTTCAAAAGGATAATGCAACTGGGCATAGGGCATCGCCCCACTCTCAAACCAGCAGTCTAATACATCGGGAATTCGACTCATCTGCTTGCCACATTTCTCGCACGGAAAGTGAATCTCATCAATATACGGCTTATGTAAATCGAGTTGATCACCACGCATCGGCGCCACTCCACCGGAGACTTTTTTCAAATCATCAATAGAGGCAATACAAACAGTCTCTCCACAAGCACACTCCCAAATTGGTATAGGACAGCCCCAGAATCGATTTCGCGAAATAGCCCAATCACGTGCACCCTCCAACCACTTACCAAATCGACCCTCCTGAATATGTTCCGGCTGCCAGTGAATTTTTTTATTATTCCGAGTCATCTGCTCCTTGATATCCGTCACACGGATAAACCATGAGTCGGTCACAAAATTAAGGAGCGGCGTATCGCATCTCCAGCAGTGCGGATAGCTATGTCGAATATTTTCAAACGAAAATACACGGCCTGCCTTCGCCAAAAGATCCTTCACATTCACATCCTGACCCTTTGCAAATTTCCCTGCAAAATCGGTGACCTCGGGAATAAACATGCCATCCATCTTCACATGCTGAATCAATGTTACCTTCTCCCTGACACCAACATTCATATCATCCTCACCATAGGCAGGCGCGATATGCACAACTCCGGCACCATCTTCCGTTGTCACAAAATCAGCTGCAACCACGCGATAAATATCTTCCTTTGTGTGTTTAAAATAAGAGAAAAGCGGTTCGTAATGACATCCAAGAAGTTTCTCCAAATCAACCTCTTCTTCAATTTCATATGGAGATTCTTTGAATACATGCGCCAAACGAGATTTCGCGAGAATATATTTCTTATCCTCTCCGCTCATAGCACTTCTCACGACAACATATTCGATATCCGGATTCACCGCGAGAAACATGTTGCCAGGAAGCGTCCATGGAGTGGTGGTCCAAGCCAAAACTTCACATCCTTCATAGGCTCCCTCCTTGACAGGAAACGTAGCCGTCACAGACAAATCAGTTACATCCTTGTACCCCTGCGTCACCTCAAAGTTCGACAATGGTGTCTCGCATCGAGGACAGATATGCATAGGCTTATAGCTCTTGTAGACCATCTTCCGATCCCAGATTTTCTTGAACACCCACCAGATCGACTCCATATAGGAGTTATCCAGCGTCGCATACCCATTTTCAAAATCCACCCAACGACCCAATCGTACAATCAACTTTTCCCACTCTTTGGTATATCGGAAAACGCTCTCTCTACAGGCATTATTAAACTTCTCAACACCCATCTCAACAATCTGCTTACGGCCAGTAAGTTTTAACTCCTTTTCAATTTCATACTCAACCGGAAGACCATGACAGTCCCAGCCGTTCTCCCGGGGCACATAATATCCCTTCATCGTCCAGTATCTCGTTACGGCATCCTTCAGCGAACTAGCCAAAATATGACCATAGTGCGGCAGACCATTCGCAAAAGGAGGACCATCAAAAAAAACATACTTCTTTCTCCCCTTTCGGGCCAAAACTGACTTCTCAAACGTATTATTCTCCTTCCAAAAACCAAGCATCTCATGCTCTAAATCAGGAAAGGATTGCTTCGGATTAACAGATTCAAACATGGAAATATGATTAGACAAATTTCTAAAATAGCCCGTTGATTATACGTCCATTAAAGCTGTATCTCAACAAGAAACGCTACTCAGGATACTTGACAGGTATGAAAAAATAGGTAAAATACGCAAGCACATAATTAAAGACATATGGATAGAGGTGAACAACATACAGCCCGAGAAGGAACATTCCCGAGCTCAGAGGAGTATAGACCACCTACGGGCAGGGAAATTCCGGATAAGCACGCAGGAGCAAAACGGCCACCATCAATTACGGCCCCAAGCATCCCGAAAAATCCGACAATTCCACGCGGGGTTCACTATCTGGATCGGCACGGAAATCCGTCAGCCAAGCCAGACATCACAAGGCCTGAAATATATGCCGTCATGACTTCAAATGGCACAATCATAGAGACAGCTACGGTAGAAATACAAAGAGGCATCATCCAAGAAATAGGACTTGCTGTAACGCTACGAAATTCAATAAATGAGGTAACGGGAGTAGCTATGATGACATATCGAGCCATCGAACAAGCCAGAAGAGAGCGTTTACAAATTCCTACCGACATTCCTGAAGACGCTTACTAAAAAACTACAACGCCTGCGTCTGCCTCAATCTCACAAACTCTGGATCCGAATGGATACGACTCTCTTCGGGCATTACCTGACCTTGATATTTAGAGTGAGCCTTTTTGTGATATGGAACGTCCGCAGGTGAGCTCATGAGTTCAAAAGCGAGCTGGCAGACACGCATTCCAGGATAAAGCGCCACAGGCATTCGGTTAATATTGGTGATTTCCAAGGTAATAGTTCCTTCAAAACCGGCATCTACAAATCCTGCCGTTGAGTGAATAATAATCCCCAGTCGGCCCAACGAACTTCTTCCTTCCACTCGAGCAACGAGATCATCAGCAATTTTAATTTTCTCCAAGGTAACGCCGAGCACGAATTCCCCGGGCTGAACAATAAATGGCGTTCTGCCATCATCAGATAGCTCTACTAATCTCGTAGCATCATCGAAACACTCCGGTTTCATGGGATCCAAAATTGCGAACGTATTGTGATTATAAATTTTGAAAAATCTTCCCAGTCGCATATCCATCGAAGAAGCATGTACATTTTTGAGAAAGTCATTTTCAGGACAAGTAACCTGAATATCACCCTTCTGAATACGTGCATGAATGTCACGGTCGGAGAGAATCATGGGTAAAAGTTAAAAGTTCATCTGCATTCTTGCGGAGATATCCATAATCCGCAAGTCAAAAGTTATAAAAAAACTATTACTTCTTCGACGTATCCTTTGGACCATAATCTCTCTGCAAATAGTCCAGCAGCAATGCCTTGATCTCCTGATTACTTGCCTTTTCGGGCAACGCAGGTACTCGAGACCTGCCAGCAGCAGCATCGAAAATCTTCTGAACTATCTTGTACCAACCAAGTCCTCCGCCAATGTCACTCACGCTCGGATCTTCATTCTGTAAACATTGATAGATAAGAGGCAAAGCATTTCTTCCCATTCGAGAAATTTTATCCACCGCGTTTATATCCGGTTTGATTTCCGTATCTCCCCTCTCGCTACCATATGCATCCAACGTAAGCCAATAAGCGACATATCCATCGAATTGTTTTTTTGTTTGAGCTTTCATCAAACGCTTAAGCATCAATTCATTACCACGACTAAGAGCCATCTCATCAAAATAATTGTGTTTCAAATCTTTTGCTTCAAGTTTTTTTATGGCATCAACAGCATTGAGCAATTGCTCGGCCATACTCTTGGTAAGAAATAATGTTGTACTCATTTTATCAAAATAACTCTTCGCACTTTCCTCAGGTGTTTTTTTATTATGATCAAGAACAAATTTCAACGGATCATCAACGCTTGCAAGCAAAGCCTCGTATGCCTTGGCCCAGTTTTTCATAGCAGATCCAAAGGAGAATTTGCCTGGAGGAGGTAACGTATCTTTCAATACATCCATTTTCTTACTAAAATCATTAACCTGTCGCACAAGTCCCTGGGCTTTTCGCTTAAGATCCTTGAAACCCGCTGATCCATCAACTCTTGCAGCTCGAACATGCCGAACTCGAGATACATGTTTCACGAAATCACCTTCATTCATCGATAAACTATCGCTCAAAGAGGTTGAACGTGAATTAATGACATTATCGAAGCATTTCGCGACCTCAAACAAAGGCAAAAAATCAATAGGAAGTTTCTCAGCATCACCAGAATAAAGCCGCGGTCCATGAGTAGAAGTCATCCCTGAAACATTACCGTGTCCAAATCGATCAACCTCATGAATCGCCGTCTGAGCATTCTTATAATGCTTCTCTGATCTCTCCTCAAATATTCGAAGCAAAAAATCAATACTAACAGGATCCAGTTGCGCAAAAAGCTCATCGAGCGCTTTCCATACATCTTTTTCCCCCATCTCCCACGGCTTGCCGGGGTTAAGATGTTTATCAAATGCTAACGCCAACATCTCTTTATCTAAAATCGATTCCAATAAATCTCGCTGTGGCTGCGCGAGCATATCCGCCTCTCCATAACCTTCACGACTCAACCACCCCTCTAGCTGATCTCGTATATTGCGCGCCGTCTTTTGGAGTTCGCTTTCATGGGGCCTCTGTACGTCGGTAGCCACAGGACCACTAAGCCCTTCCCTGCTTCTCATTTCCTCTAATTTCAGTAACAACCCTTCAGCAACAGAAAGTTCATTTTTGGATCGAAGCATATCGCGAAGACCCGTCGTTGCACCAACTTCACGATTATCAGAACCATAATACGAAGCTTTCGCCCGCACATTCTCTATGACCGGGACAATAACAGCCATCGTAGCGGCACGCTGCATGTCAGCTTCCATTTTGGCCAATATGGCATCATTCTGCCCCGGCTCCTTGTGCGACAATATATTTGTTGTATGTACTCCCATGACTCGCATACTAAGAAATATGCACTCGTAGGTCAACATAGTCGCATTGCGAAGCGAAAATCAGGTGTTAAAATCACCTCTTAATCGACTCATCATCTCAAGCTAATCAACCAACTTTATTGCCAAACCAACATACGTTGCTGGCGTCAACTTTTCCAATTTCAATTTCTCCTTAGATGGAATCGGCAGGCCTCCAACGAATTTCACATAATCCGCTTGGGTAAAATCTTTCCCTCGAGTCATATCTTTTAATAACTCATAGGCATTCTTCACCCCATATTTTCTCAAAACCGTCTGAACAGGTTCTCCGAGAATCTCCCAATGAGCGTCCAAATCGGAAGCGAGCAACTCTTTGTTCACCTCAACTTTTCCCATTCCTTTCAGTAAGCTCATAAATCCAAGCAGCATATAGCCGAAAGCGACACCAACATTTCGCATAACGGTTGAGTCAGTCAAATCGCGTTGCATGCGAGAGATAGGTAATTTCTCAGAAAAGTGTCCAAAAAGCGCGTTAGCCAATCCAAAGTTTCCCTCAGCATTCTCAAAATCAATCGGATTCACTTTGTGCGGCATCGTCGATGAACCAACTTCTCCTTTCTGAAGTTTTTGCTTGAAATATCCCATGCCGATGTACATCCACATATCACGAGAGAAATCAGTGAGAATAACATTAATACGTCTAGCTAAATCAAAAAGCTCAGCATTCCAATCATGTGGCTCAATTTGAGTCGTATACATATTTGGAGTTAAGCCAAGACTAGAGATAAATTTCTGAGCCGCTTTGATCCAATCAACCTCAGGGTAAGCTACGACGTGCGCGTTGTAATTCCCTACTGCACCATTAATCTTTCCCAAAAAAACAATTGAATCATCGAGAATATCAGCCTGTCGCTCAAGTCGAGCAATTACATTCAAGACCTCCTTGCCAACCGTAGTCGGCGTAGCCGGCTGACCATGCGTATGTCCAAGCATTCCCACCGTCTTATATTCATGCGCAAAAGCCTCCAATACTCCCACAAGTTCCTGATAAATCGTCGTCATCGGTCCTTTGACGGCATCCTGAATCATCATCGCATACGAGAGATTATTGATATCCTCACTCGTACAGGCAAAATGAATAAAGCTTTCGTAACCCTTCACGCCATTTTTCTCTAATTTTTCACGGAGAAAATATTCCACCGCCTTTACATCATGATTTGTCGTTCTTTCTATATTCTTGATGGCCTGACCATCCTTCTCTGAAAAATTCCCATAAAAACCTCTTAGTGTCTTTATCTGCGTCGCACTCAATTTCTTTGAACCAGCCAATTTCAATTGATTACAAATAAAAATCAACCATTCCACTTCTACCTTCACTCGATATTCCTGTAGTGCCAATTCTGAAAAATAATCACTCAGTTCAGAAACCTTGTCGCCATAACGACCATCGAGAGGAGAAAGTGCGGTAAGTTGAGACATAATGAATAAATTCAAAAAATAAAATTAAAAAGAGGCCTTCACGCTTTTCACTCGAGCTACAACTTTTTCAAAAACATCCTTATGGGTAAGTCCAAAAATTCGAGCAATAGAAAGCGCGGCATTTACCGGCTCAAGAACCGTCAATACTGGCGTATCGGATGGCATCTGTAGTGTAGAGTGAATATTCACCATGTAATCATCCTTGTCCTTGAACGGTGGACAGGCAATAACGGGATGATAGGACGAGCCCGCGGTAACACCCGAAAGACCATTGCTTCGTCCGGCAACCGTAACATACACAACATCCTCCATCTTATTATATTTTTCAATCAACTCGATAACTCTCTCGGGAACCTTGTGGGCAGAAGCCACGATTACCTCTGAAGGAATACCAAAAACATTCAGCTCGTCAACAATCTTTTGTGCGTGATCCTTATCGGATGCTGAACCTAAGAGAATGGGAACAATCATAGAGTTAAGGCGTTAGGGAATGAAACAAATTCACCATCACCACTAGCATGCCACAAGCTCGCGAACCTATCAAGAAACTAAGCGCCGGTCGAATCCGAGCTCTCGGAAGGAGTTGTGTGTACCGCTTGCGCATACTCATTCATGGACATCACTTTATCAACTCTTCCCCTTACGACGGCAATAGCACTCGCTTCTGGGAAATATGTAACAAGATTTTTTACCTGAACAGGATTTGAAGGGTCAAAAAGAAAAAGCGCTCTGTCGAAACGAGCATCTAATGCCTGAAAATTCGAAAGAGAAGAATCCTCACTCAATGCCTTTAGGATTAGAGGGGCACGCTCTACGCTAATGCCATAATATCCATAAGTTTCGCCTGCTTCAGTCTGCGTGTTGGTATTCATAGGAATATAATCACAAAATAGGCTATAAAATATAACCTAAATTTGTGAAGAGTGCAAGATCAGATGTACCGAACCCCTAAAAATCATAAGCTTCCTCCCCATGCAAAGCTCGATCAAGGCTCTCCTCCTCTTCCTTCATAACGGGATCAACCTTCATAAAAGCCTTAATAATCCTGAGAAGAGCATAGGTTCCCACAAAAGCAAAGGTAATCGAGATAAGGGTTCCGTAGAGATTTGAGAAAAATTGAGCTGAATTTCCCTCGATAAGCCCAGAAAATCCACCAATACTCTTAGCGGCGAACACGCCGGTAAGAATGGATCCTACGATGCCACCTACACCATGGCAGCCCCAAACATCCAATGCGTCGTCCCAGCCCATCCAGATACGAAACTTCACAGCATAAAAACACACTATAGCTGCAATAATACCAATGAAAAGTGCGGCCCACAGCTCAACATATCCCGCCGCAGGTGTAATGGCCACGAGTCCGGCGAGCACACCGGTAAGAGATCCAACCATGCTAGGTCGTTTATCCACTATCCAAGAAAGAAAAAGCCAAGTTACCATACCGGCAGACGCCGCAAGATCAGTATTAGCAAATGCCGCAGCAGCCTGCCCGTTTGCAGACAATGCACTTCCCGCATTAAATCCATACCAACCAAACCAAAGAAGCCCCGTGCCCAACGCAACATAGGGAATGTTATGTGGAAGATGCTCGGTATTTTTTCGCTTACCAAGAACAAATACTGAGGCAAGTGCCGCCATACCGGCGCTAATATGAACCACCGTTCCACCTGCAAAATCGATAGCTCCTAATTTCGAAATAATTCCGCCGCCCCAAACGGCATGAGCGAGAGGTGCATAAATAAAAATACTCCACAAAGTAAGAAAAACGAGATAACTCTTAAAATTCATTCTTTCCGTAAAAGCACCCGTAATGAGCGCGGGCGTAATAATAGCAAACATCATTTGAAATACAAAAAATGCAAAAAATGGAATGGTAGAGCCATAACCGGCAACAGGCTCCATTCCAACTCCATGAAGCATGAGATAATTAAAACCTCCGATGATACCGAGATGATCAGTTCCAAAAGAAAGAGAAAAGGTAAAAGCGGCCCACAAAACCGTAACGATCCCCATAGAAATAAAACTCTGCATCATAATAGTAAGTACATTTTTTCTACGCACTAGTCCTCCATAGAAAAAAGCAAGTCCTGGTGTCATAATCGCGACAAGCGCGGAAGAAATAAGTACGAAAGCGGTATCACCGGTATTAATCATAGAGAAAGTGGGGGTTGGAAATAAAAATAGAAAAGCACTATTAGACTTACTTCAATACTGGATACAAAATCAAGGCAAACAGATGGGAAAAATAGATGATGTCGTAAAAAGCGACAACAGAAAAATGAGACAATATTCGTTCATGAAATACATATACAACAAACAATGCCAATATTTTCGACGGCAAATTAGAGTACCTAAAAAGGAAAATTATGGGGAAACTACAGCCCCAGATTCTTTCTGATCCGCTCTGTTACATCTCCTGTCTCGGCCTCAAACGTCTGGCCGGTGACAAGTTCATACGCCTCAATGTATCGGCGTGCAGTCTCAACTCGAATCTCGTCAGGAATGACCGGAATCTCACCATCACCCGTAAAGCCACGCTCCGCAAGCCACTCTCTCAAATATTCTTTATCAATTTTTTTCTGTTCCTCTCCGACGGCAAATCGCCTCTCGTATTCATCCGCAAACCAAAAACGTGAAGAATCAGGAGTATGAATCTCATCAATCAAAACAATCTCACCCGCAGGAGTAAGTCCAAATTCATATTTCGTATCCACGAGAATAATCCCCTGCTTGGCTGCGACTTCAACTCCTCGGTTATATAATTTCAATGATGCGGCGGCGATAAAATCATACTGTTCCGGAGTCAATGAAGTTCGTTTAAGGATTTCTTCTTTCGAAACAGACTCATCGTGATCACCATGTTCCGCTTTCGTAGAGGGCGTCAAAATAGGCGTATCAAACTTTTGATTCTTCTTTAAACCTTCAGGCAAAATATTTCCACAGAAATTCCGAACTCCTTTTTCATAATTAAACCAAGCACTCGTAGAAGTAACACCTGTAATATATCCACGAACGACCATCTCAATAGGAAGCGGCGTGCACTGAATACCAACACACACCTGAGGATCCGGATAGGAAACTACATGGTTTCCAATAATGTCGCGTGTCTGTTCAAACCAAAACTTCGCCATCTGTGTCAAAACCTGACCCTTGAATGGAATCGTACAGATCACTCGATCAAAAGCACTGAGACGATCACTTGAAATCAAATATCTCTTATTGCCACTCGTATAATTATCCCTTACTTTTCCAATATACTTCTCCCCCAAAGTAGGAAAATCTGTCTCCTCAAGACAAAAAGGAAGCTGAGCCTGAATTTGGTCGGTTGGGATCATAATAAAATATATTGAAAATAATAAAGCAGCAAAATACTAAAGTGGTATTTCAAAAATAGCAAACGGAACGAATGTATATCGAAAAGTTGTCATTTGAAGGGCATTCTTTTATAGTGCGAATGCAAAATCTTTAAATACCTTCCTATGACACCTTCCAACCTCGGCAACGTTACGGCAATTATTGGAACGCAATGGGGTGACGAAGGAAAGGGAAAGTTAGTGGATATTCTCGCTCCGCAGTACGACTGGATCGTTCGGGCCACGGGCGGCGCCAATGCCGGACACACCATTTACGTAAACGAGAAAAAGTTCGTCTTTCATCAAATTCCATCCGGAGCACTGCAGATGAATACAAAGATGATTATTGGAAATGGCTGCGTAATCAACATTCCATCACTTGCCGAAGAAATTGAACTACTCAAAAAAGAAGGTGTTTCACTTGATGGAAGATTATTTATTTCTGATCGAGTACACGTCGTATGTGACTATCACAAAAAAATCGACGTTCTACAGGAAGAGATGAAGGGAGGAAAAAAGATTGGCACGACAGGACGTGGCATTGGCCCAGGCTATTCTGACAAGATCAATAGAATGGGAGTTCGACTTGGAGAGATATTGAATTGGGAAAGTTTTGAAAGTCATTACAGAAATAATTTAGCACTTTTGCAGAAGATATATCCGGGATTGGAGCATGACGCAGAGGCGGAACTTGGCGCTTTCAAGCAGCATAGAGAAGCCCTTATGCCATATATAGCCGATACCGCATATTTACTTCATACGGAAATGGTAGCAGGCAAAAAAATTCTCCTCGAAGGCGCAAACGCCACCATGCTCGATATCGATCATGGCACCTATCCATTTGTCACGTCATCCAACGCTTCTATCGGAGGTATCATTACAGGATCAGGCATGCCACCACGCAAAATCGATTCGATTATCGGCATTCTCAAGGCCTACACCACGCGCGTGGGCGCCGGACCATTTCCATCAGAACTCAACGATGAAACCGGAGAATATCTCCGTACGAAAGGCGGAGAGTTCGGATCCACCACCGGTCGTCCACGCAGATGCGGCTGGCTCGACACCGTTGTCGCCAAATACGCCTGCATGCTCAATGGAATCACGCACATCAATCTCACCAAACTCGATGTACTTACAGGACTACCAACACTTCGAATCGTCACAGGTTACAAATTCAATGGCACACCTCTCGAAACATTCCCCGCTGACCTCAATAAACTCACACCTGAAAATGGCTTCGAACCGGAGTATACAGACCTTCCAGGATGGACCGAACCCCTCGACAGTGTTACGGAGTTCGAACAACTTCCCGTGAACGCCCAGAACTACGTCAAAAAACTCGAAGAAATTATTGGCCTACCAATGACCTATATCGGAGTGGGATATAATAGAAACCAACTTATTACAAAATGAAGTTCTAATCCTCTACGGCGTGTTTCACGAAATTCCTCAAGACCTGAGTTGCATACGGGGCATTTGATAAACCTGCCGCAAATCGATCTCTCGCAGCCTTATCCATAATCCTCTCTTTCGCCAAATCCAACATAATTTCAGGGGTATATTCAGGGTGAAATTGAACACCATATGTCATATATCCAAACTCAACAGCCTCAATGTGACAACTCTCACTACGAGCAAGTATGCGAGCACCAACAGGCAACGTATGGATATAATCACCATGGGAAGCCAGTGCGTCAAAAACATCCGGAACATTCTGGAAGAGCACATGACCATCTGCGTGCTTTAATTTCTGCATCTGCACGACTCCAAAATCCCGGCGATCATCCGCAAAAGGTCCAACCACTCCTCCAAGAACATGAGCTATAAGTTGATGGCCGAAACAAATTCCCAAAAGTGGAATATCGGCCTCAATAGCTCTCTGTATAAATATTTCAATAGCGTTCATCCATAATAGTTGATGAGTTTCGCGAATAAAATGGCCAGATCCGCCAATAATAATTCCTGTATAATCTTGTACATCGGGGAAAATAACCGTCTCCAAATCATATACTCGGAAAGATTCTATGACCAGATTATCAGAATAACCTCCCGCGGCTTGGATGATTAATGAGTCATCAAGCGTAATGGCTTCCTTTGTTTCAGCTTTAACCAAGGAATCGTCCACAAACGAAATATGAAGAAGTTTTTTAGAATTCATTATATATGACATACAAGAATCATAGCAAAAAGTTATAAAAAATAATACAAAATAATACAAATTTTGTGACCTTTCTATACGAAAAACGTATATAATACATGTATACTCAACGTATAATTCAAAAAATAATATATATTTCACCCAATACCACATGAAAAGAACCTCAACATTCTTCCTCGTAATCACCATTATATTTCAGCTAAGTGCTGTAGGAGTCCTTGCGGCACCAATGAGCGACATTGCCAACAATAAATTCAAAACAGCCATTGAATATCTTCAGGGAGAAAATATTATAAATGGTTACGACGATGGAACGTTCAAGCCGGACAACACCATTAATCGCGCTGAGCTCCTCAAGATTCTTGTCGGTGGCGCCGGCTACGCCAAGCCAGACGGGGCTACCTATCGTAACTGTTTTCCGGATGTAAAAACTGAGTGGTATGCAACATATGTCTGCTTCGCAAAAGAAAAAGGATGGATTAGCGGCTATAATGACGGACTGTTCAGGCCAGAACAAATGATCAACAAAGTTGAAGCAATAAAAATGCTCATCAGCTCTCAGGGCTTCCCTGCAACAAAAGATACGTCGAAAGATACGTCTACATACAGCGATGTCGACCTTCAACAGTGGTATGGCCCATATATGTACGTTGCCGAAGCTATGGAAATTATTGATAACGCAGAAAAGAATTTTTATCCAGATGTCTTCATAACACGAGGAGAAATAAGTAACAACATATATCGATCGATGCTTATCATCGAAAACAAAGTCGGAAGCTTCAGTCAGGTTCCAAACGTAAAAGCCCCACTCACTGATGTAGTCGTAAATCCACCCATTGCAAATCCGCCTACGCCGGTAATTCCACCAGTCGTGAACCCTCCGGCTCCGACAAAAACGCCATTCAATGTCCCGGGATTAACAGCAAGCTCGCCAAATCCAAAATCAATTGTACTTACATTTAGTACGCCTACTCAAACCGGAGACAGCAATCTCAAGATATACACACTCGAGCACAAGAAAGATAATGAGCTAAATTATACAAGCTCGGATTACACCATTGAATATTACAATGCCAAAGAAAAATCCGATGGTGGAATCAAGTTCGTCAGCAATCCCTCAACGATGTATCACTTCCGCGTAAAAGCCACGAATATCGATGGGCAAATAAGTGGCTACTCAACCGTAAAAACAATAACGACCGCGGCACCCCTCGAACCTGCAGCACCAACAGTAACGATACTCTCGCAAACATATAAAAACATCGAGCTTTCGGTAAAATTACCAACATACACGGGAGATAGCGCGCTGGACATGGTGTCTAGTTCATTCACTGATCCTAATGATGGCTCGGGACAAGGCGGCTCAACAAGTATTGCGGGAAGCAATATTGGAACAACATGGACCGAAAAATATCTTTTAAATCCAAAAATTACAGACACGGTACCTCCAACGTATACTTTCGAATTTTGGGTAAACAATAAAAATGGAAAATTAAGCGAGAAAACAATATTCAGCACTCCAGGACTTTCTGCAAATCCAGGAAGACCTACGGTTACGGTAAAATCGATAGCAAAAAACGAGATAGATTTCGACGTGAAGCCCCCCTCATATACCGGCAGCACCCCGATAAAAACATATGGTTACCTCGTCGAATCATCATCGAGCCCAAATGACAGTCTGGCCGGAGGAGAGTTCGGCAAAAGCTACTTTGAAACAGAGATGAAAAATATCATATCAGTTGGCGCAATGCTCGTACCAAACACTACGTATGTGATTAGCTTTTATGTCATAAACCTCGACGGCAAAAAAAGCGACAAAGTTACCATGACGGTAAAAACAAGTGCCAATTAGAAAATATAAAATCTGGTGACCCCTACGGGACTCAAATTTCTGTAAACATTATGGTGGACGATACTGGGCTCGAACCAGTGACCTTACGAATGTGAATCGTACGCTCTAACCAACTGAGCTAATCGTCCATGATCGGAGAAATTATAGCACTTTCAGGGGAATATTCAAAAAATATAGTGGTAAAACTACGGATTCTATGGTAGAATTACCCAATATGACAATATCTCAAAAAACCAATATCGAAAGCCAACATCCTGCCATAAAAGATGCACTGGATAGCATTGAAGCAAGCTCGAGAGAAGCAGGTATTTACCTGCGAATTCTCCTCGAAGAAATGACACCGTATGCGAATGATCCGGGATATCAAAAACAACCGGAACTCGTTGGCCTGTGTTTTGGCCCGGAAGGCCTTAGTGATGATATCAATGAAATTATTCATCATCTGACGCACGATATACCGCCCCTCGCTCGATCGGAATGCTTAATGTCACTTCTCGCTGCCACAGAAGATAGCCCGATTTATAGCTACTATATCCAGCAAATCTGTGATTATTTCGAAGTAAAATTCCAAAAGGTTGAGCAAGATAAAGAAGAAAATATAATCAGATTTTATGCTCCTAACCTCCACTTTGATCGAAGAGAAGAGGAGAATTTTTTTCGAGCATGTGGACTAGAGGCTATAAGCGATGAAGGAAGCGGAAGTCACGTAAAATGGGTAGATCCTCGCTCAGGTGTGTTCATGGGATTATCTTCGGAATCGAAGAGAGTCTGGCTAAAAAACGATATAAAGAGTCTCCTTCGTAAAAATTTTCCCATTGAACGAATCCAAGCCGCATGCGATACATTAAAGATTGATTTTAAGATATTATCCCGTTAGAATGACACCCATGCCAAATACGCTAGTACCAGAAACGGGAAGCCATCAGGGTGAAGCTCTCGGAAATCTCAAACTCAGAGAGAGAGCCGCAGTGACCACTGATTCAGTAGAGCAAATAGAGCTCGCCGGACATCCAAGCGGACTGGTACATGCCGCACTTCGCTCAAATCCATCCCTTTGCGACGAAGCACGAGCAATACTCGATACAAAATCAGAAAAGAAAGATACTCCCAATGAAATCGATATTATAAACATTGAAATGAGGGATGCGCTGAAAATATAGCTACACCAAATTAAAAGAGTGGAAAATAACCGAATCATTACCGATTTGCCAAAGCACATGGCAGAAACCGAAGGAATTATTCCGTTAATTACATTAACGGGAGATCCGTCGCATATGGGTCATGCCAAACTGGTTTTGAGGGCACTAGAAGAGCTTACAAGACGAGAAATACTCAATGACATCCTCATGCTTGTTCACTCTCGCAATAATGATAAAACTCCCGAAGCGCCAATAGATGTTCGTACGAGATGGCTACCAAAAACACTGAGCCGTTTCGCTCCGGAAGCGACCGGTCGAGTGAGAATCTGCACATGGGGAGCGGAAAAAGATCAACCTTATATTTATGATCTCATAGAAGAATTCCAGCAAAGATTGCTGCGAATTGCCGGCTCCGACAAAAAGGACAAAATTAACCAAGGATCAATCCGTACACTTATTGTTCCACGTAACACAGACGAAAGTTCAACTCGAGTAAAAGAACTCATGAGGCAAACCGGGAGTCATCCCGAACTTCGTGCAGCCATGGATCACTCCGTATTAGAAGAAGCCCTCTCCATGGGGCTCTATCGAGGAAGAGTGAATTTGGAAATATGAAATCAAAAAATCCAATTCACTTCGTGAATTTGCTGGTGGACGATAGTGGACTCGAACCACTGACCCTCTCGGTGTAAACGAGATGCTCTACCAACTGAGCTAATCGTCCGTGTTGTACTATTGGAACAAACTATCATGGTGCCGAGGAAGGGACTTGAACCCTTACAGGATTGCTCCCGCTACCACCTCAAGGTAGTGCGTCTGCCATTTCGCCACCTCGGCACAAATAGCGGCCTGAGACCTTGAAAATAATAATCTAGGTCAGACCGCGTGCATAGAGTAATATATTTCTCGCAGATTTCAAAGGGGATTTTTTAAAAGCCGACTAAAGCTAGTGAACAAGGCTACTTAGAATGAGGGACATCTCCTAGGGTAAGCTTCTTTTCTACGGTCTTTCCACCCATCCAGACCTTCAGCGCGATAACATCCCCGGGGGTTTTATTACGGATCGACTGCTGAAGCGGATAGTTCTGATCCAGCTTCTTTCCGTCAATTTCAAGGATTACATCCCCTTTCTTGAGTCCTGCTTTATCACCAGGACCGCCTGGAATGACCGCAAACTCACCGTTAGTGTCATTTCCCAAAAGGAGAGCCCCGTAGGTCACACCCGTTAGTTCAAGCTCCTTGGCGCGCTCCTCAGTAAGCATCTGATAACGAACGCCCGCATAGGGACGTATAATCTTGCCTGTTTTCCGAACGCTGCTGATAACCGGATTCACATCGTTAAATGGAATAGCAAAACCGATATTGTTCGCGCTCACAGCAATCGCCACATTCACACCAATCACCTGCCCCTGCATATTCACAAGAGGACCGCCACTATTTCCCGGGTTGATCGCCGCATCAGTCTGCAGCAAACCGGTAAGCATTTCTGTCGCGCCACTTCCATCATTGGCCGTAATCTGCCTTCCCTGTGCGCTAATTATTCCTGCAGTAACTGTATTCTGATACTCACCAAGCGCATTACCAATAGCCAACACCCTCTGTCCAACCTTCAAACCATCCGAATCACCAAACTCGACAACCGGCAAAGAATTGATTTTGGCACTATTTGAATCATCCTTAGGAAGAATTTTAATCACCGCAAGATCGTTAAGCGTATCCTTGCTGAGTACCTGCGCCTTGTACTCACGACCATCGCTTAGCACGACAGTATAATCTGCATCTGGATCCTGAACTACATGCCTGTTTGTGACTACCAGTCCATCGCTCGTTACGATAAATCCACTTCCACCTCCGACTTTTTGTTTCTTCGTTGATCCTTGTTTCTGCTGCATTTGTTGTTGTGGCATCTGTTGATTAAAGAATTGGTTGAAAAATGGATCTCCTTGGAAGAACATAGCCGGCTGTTGATAATACGTCTGAAGATTTTTTGACTCGATAATAGAAACCACCGCAGGGCTTACCTTCTGAATAGCGCTAATGTAATCCGACTCCTCGATATATCGCTTATCCTCGGCAATATTCTTCAGTGGCTGAGCCTCGGTATTTTTCACAAAACTACGTCCGAGCATTCCACCCACAAATCCGGATAAGAGGCCGACAACAAGCACATAGGAAAGAAGTTTTTTCGAGGCGTTATCAAGTTGCATAAAGAGAAAAATTAGAGAGTAAGCATATGTATCTATGGGTACAAAGATGGTATACCAAAAGTTACATTTTTCAAGTTTACAAAAATAAAAAAATAGGATTAAATTACAGTGCATGATAAAAAAAGCCATCAGGCTGGCAGTGAGATTAAGAAGAAAATTTCACCGCAATAGTTCTAAGAGCGAAAAAGATCGCTTAATATACGACAAACTTACAAAAATGGAAGTATTTCGTCGTGCTAAAAAGATTCTTCTCTACGCGCCAATCCCTCACGAAAAAGAAGTAAACACATGGCTCATCGTCGAGGAGTGGGGAAATATAAAAACAATGGTATTACCAAAAACATTCAAGTCTAAAGAAATGAAACTACATATAGTCAGTTCCCGTCTCGACACCAAACCAAATGCACTCCGCATTCCGGAACCTTTATCCTCCTGCGAAAAAGTTGACCCAAAAGAAATCGATCTTGCCATTATTCCCGGAGTGGCTTTTGACAAAAAAGGTAACCGGATAGGCTTCGGGCATGGCTATTACGACCGCCTGCTCAAGAAACTTCACTGTCCAGTGATAGCCCTTGCATACGACTTTCAAATCCTGCATGCTGTACCACGGCACGAGCACGATGCTCCGGTCGACATAATCATTACTGAAAAAAAAACCTACCATACTTCTTAAACTTTTCTTCCTATGTCCACACAGCACCCGCAGATGAAATTATTCGATACGGAAGTGTACGACGCTCTTCATAATGAAGAAAGGAGGCAATCTGAAGGATTAGAATTAATTCCTTCGGAAAATTATGTTTCAGAGCCGGTTCTGGAGGCCATGGGATCAATCTTTACCAACAAATACTCAGAAGGATATCCTGGAAAGAGGTACTACGGCGGACAAGAGTACGTCGATGTGGTGGAAAATTTAGCTATCGAAAGAGCAAAGCAGTTATTTGGAGCTGAACATATCAATGTCCAGCCCTACTCCGGGTCACCAGCAAACACTGCCGTCTATTTCGCATTATTGAATTTCGGAGACACGATCATGGGGCTAAAACTCGACCACGGCGGACATATAACGCACGGCCTTCCTATCAGCTTTTCTGGAAAATCATACAAGGTCGTCGCCTATGAGGTAGATGAGGTTACGAAGAAAATCGACATGGACAAAGTCCGTGCACTCGCCGTCGAACACAAACCAAAACTCATTATCGCAGGATTCTCCGCCTATTCTCGATCGCTCGAATGGAAGAAGTTCCGAGAAATTGCCGATGAGGTTGGAGCAATTTTAATGGCAGATATCGCTCATATCGCCGGACTTATCGCCGGTGGCGTTTTGGAAAATCCAGTCCCCTACTGTGATGTTGTCACAACAACTACCCACAAGACACTCAGGGGTCCGCGCGGCGCCATGATTATGTGCAAAGAAAAGTATGCCAAGGCTATCGACCGCGCCGTCTTCCCTGGCCTTCAAGGTGGTCCGCACGAGAATATGATTGCTGCAAAAGCCATTGCCTTCAAGGAGGCACTCGACCCGGCCTTCAAGGAATACTCCAAGCAAACGATTCTCAATGCTCAAGCTCTCTCGGCCGAACTCATGACTTTTGGTTTTGACATTATGACCGGAGGAACCGACAACCACCTCATGCTTATCGATATGACCAATAAAAACGTGACCGGCAAACAAGCTCAAGAAGCGCTCGACCTCGCCGGAATCACCGTCAACAAAAACACCGTTCCATTCGACAAAAGATCCCCAATGGATCCATCAGGAATTCGTCTCGGAACCCCTGCCATCACCACTCGCGGAATGAAAGAAGCCGAGATGAAATGGCTCGCCCGAGTCATTAACGATGCGGTAACTAACTGGCAAGATACGGCCAAATTAGAATCTCTCAGAATGGAGGTGAAAGATATGTGTGCCAAATTCCCCGTTCCTGGAATTAACTAGCCTGCTTTCGCGTATCATCGGGGGCGTCATCTTTATCTTTTCTCTTCGGTGTTAGTTTCGACCGAACAGCTGCAACAGTACCTTCAACGGTATCAATAACGCTTAACATTCCTTCTATAAATTGAGCATTCACTCCATCTCTCTCGGTCAAAATATCTCGACCATCCGATATAAAAGGATTAAGTGAATGCAGTGCGCTCACTAATCTTGATGATACTCTTCCATATTCGGACTCACGAGGATCAAATATATCCAAAAGTCGATCCATTTCCCTGCAAATTCGTCGTTTAGAAACATCGAGTAACTTCATTTCGCTCCCGGAAAAATGCCTCTTGCGCAAACCGACCAAAGCTATAGAAATAAGCTCAAGGGTAGGACTATAATTCGGATACTCAATCTCAAGACGATGGCAGCGCACAACCTCTTGGACAATGTCGAGAATGTCATTTTCCACGTTACGAAGAACATCTTTTGTTCGACCATAGAGGTACTGCTTCTCGACCGCTTCGAGAACCTGAGGGTCATTTTCGGAAAAATGATTGTCGAAAGACATAGGAGAAAAATTACATTTTACGCTTTACAACAATAATCGTCATATCATCCATCTGTTTATACTCACCGGCATACTGTTTGATCTCGCTCAAAATGGCGTTACGAATAGCAAGAGATGACGGAAGATTTCCGTATTGAGAGACCAGAGCTGTTAAACGCTCCATGCCAAAACTTTCTTTTTCATTCTTCCAGCACTCAGGAAGACCATCGCTGTACATTACCAATGTGTCTCCTACCTCAAACGTCAAAGTGATTTCTTTCAAAACTTTAGAATTATCAGCAAGCATACCCAGCGCCATACCTCCTCCGCGAACCTCTTCGGCCTTCTTATCTTTTGCGTGATAAATCAATAATGGTTCATGGCCGGCATTCACATAACGCAGCACCTTCTTGTCATCGTTCCACTCCAAACACGCAAGCGTCATAAACATATTATTGGCGGTCTTCGCCTTGATAACACTATTGGCCTCAATCATGATCTGCATCAACTCCTGTCGATGAGACAAATAATAGAAGAGCGCATTCGCGACGGAAACCATAATGCCCGCCGGAACCCCATGTCCAGTAGCATCACCCAAATAAAAAATCATACGACGCTGCGAAACTTCGAGGAAGTCATAGCAATCTCCACCAACCTCCTCGGCAGGAATAATACCTGCGGAAATATCCAAACTAGGAAGAACAGGCAATTTCTTCGGAAGAATCTCGGTCTGAATCTTAGCCGCCAATTCAAGCTCCTTCGTGACTCGTTCTTTGTAAAGCGCCAATCTTGTATTTTTATCAATCTCCTCGGCCATGGTATTAAAAGCATTTCCGAGAACCTCCAGCTCGTCACCGGTCGTAATGGTAACTCGTCCGCTATAATCCCCTTTCGACAAAACCGCAGCTGCGTCTACCAATTTGCGAATCGAGCCAATGATCTGAGATGAGAAAAAGATAGAAAAAAGAATACCGATAAGTATACCAAAAGCAGAAAGCGCAATCATACGATTACGGATATCTGTAAGCTTCTGACTGAAGGCGTCATAGTTCAACTCATACACGATAGCATATTGGTCCTTGGCCGAAGCGGAAAAATTCTTCAAGCGGATCGTAGAGTCAAATGTAAGAGATTGTTTTTCCGTAGCATCAACATACGACACAGTGCCACTCGAATCTTTTTTCAAAAAGAATACTACGGAATTTTCACCCTGTACCGAGGTGAGTTTTGAGCGAATCTGAGATAGCAGCAATGGATCACTTGTAGTTCTCCTGCTTCCGGAATATGGCTTTTCCGATTCGGTACTCGAATCATACAAGAGCTCTCCGTTGTAGGCATATATCTTGATAGACGTAACGATATCTGATTTGGATAGAAGAGAAGAAATCTCTCTATTAAAAAATACAAACCCCTTCTGGAGCCAGTACAAATCGTAATTCTTCGCGATAGTATCGGCCGTAAACTCAACATAATTCGAAGTAGAAGCATATGAGTCGCTGATAAGTCCATTCTGTTTTTCTCGAACAAAGAGTACGGCCGCCGTACCAAGGATTAGGACGACAAGAAGCGTAAGGCCGATGATGAGTTTTTGTCGAAGAGAAAGCATAATTAGTGAATATCATTAGCTACGATATATCCATCAATTCTTGGGAGAAAACGAACACGTTCCGTCGAAGCATAGAGCACCTGAGATTCAAACAATGGGACGCCATAGGGATCATCCAGCGTGACAATTTTCATCGCCTGTTGGTACATGCCTAAACGCTTTGCATCATCGAATGTTCGAATGCTCTGTTCAATAAGATCATCCGCCCTCGTATTAGTATATTTCCCGGCGTTATACTGCCCGAGGCCAAGAGTTTCATCTTGCGAATGAATGGCATTCAAGAAGATATCACTTGCACTTCCGAGATCAGACTTCCATCCAAAAAAGTAAATATCACTATCATTCTTCGATAGCCCAGAGCGAAAATCATTCCAGGAAAAATAGGTCACCTTTGGATCAAAACCGATAGCGCGAAGTTGAGTGGAAATATAATCACCCGCAGTCTCCAGCCCTTGAACAAAAGAAAGTTTGATAGGAATAAGATCAAATTCAGAAAACTGTTTAATGATAGATTGTGCATGAGCCATATCGTATGTAACCGACGAAATCAAAGGATTATAGCCAAATACGCCACTGCTTACAAACTGACTAACAGCAGTCGCATACCCACCAGCAAATCTTTCAAAAACAGAACGATCTATAGCGGATGCGACCGCTTCACGGAGAGCCGTAGATTTAAAAATCCCTCGAGTATTAAACGTAAGAAAATTCACCTCCAAACTTGGCAATACATCAATACGCAAGCCGGCCGCCTTGAGGGAAGCAACATCCTCCGGCGGAACATTATTGAGGATATCAATATCGCCGGACTTAATAGCGAGAACACGATTATTTTTATCCGGATAAATAGAAAAAGTAACATCACTATAAGTAGGAAAACTTCCCCAATAACCATCAAAAGCCGCGAAAGAATAAGACTCCCCTTTCTTGGATCCTGCAAAGCGGTATGGACCCGTTCCAATAGGGACAAAAGCCGACTTCATTTCATTTTCACGAGGAATAATCAATACATCTGAAAGTTTCTGAAGAAGAAGCGGATCAGGATCCTTCGTATGAATTTCAAATATCAAAGTTTCTTTTGGAATCAAAACAACCCTGATACCGCTTAGTAATCCCTTAAGGTCAGAAGACTCAAAATTACTAGCTCGACGAATACTCGCCGCAACATCATCAACGGTCAGCTCCTGATTATTGTGAAAAAGAACACCTTCGCGCAGCTGAAATCTCCAAACAGTAGGAGAAATTCGACCCCACGAACGAGCAACGGCTGGTTGGATTGCAAGGAAACGATCCGTACGTACCAAGGGATCATACACTTGGAGCGCGAGGGTTCTTACACCTGAATCGAGACTCGTAGGTTCAATATTACCCGGATCTTGAGCTAGTCCAATCGCAAGTTTTTTCGAAGTCTCTTTTGAATCTTGCGTAGCTCCAAAATTTCCAGAAAAAAAGGAACCTTTCAGACTATCTCTCACCGCCACAAATTGATTTGGAAAAAACAAATACATGCCAAGCGTACCGAGCGCGAGGCCATACACTATAGTGAGTAAGAAATTTTTCAGAAAAGGAGGAAGCTCCATCGGGAAATTATTTATTTTTATGTTCTTGCAATTATATCACGTTTTTCGGCTTTTCGCAAAGCAGAATGCTTGGTACAATCATCGCACATGGAAGCTAAATATCTTAGAAATTTCTGCATTATAGCGCATATAGATCACGGAAAGTCGACTTTGGCCGACAGATTCCTCGAATTGACCAAAACCATCGAGCAACGAGATATGAAGCACGGCCAGATGCTCGATTCGATGGATCTGGAGCAGGAACGCGGTATTACCATAAAGCTGGCACCGGTCCGCATGGAGTGGACCTATACGGGAGATAAAGCTGAATTCCAAAACCAACGTTTCGTTCTCAATCTCATCGACACTCCAGGTCACGTTGACTTCGCCTATGAGGTATCAAGAAGTATCGCCGCCTGTGAAGGCGCTATTCTTGTCGTAGATGCGACACAGGGCATCCAGGCACAGACACTGAGCAACTGCTACCTCGCCATCGACCACAGCCTCACCATGATACCGGTTCTCAACAAAATTGATCTTCCGGCATCCGACCCCGAAAAAGTTATTCGCGAAATAGAAAATACCATCGGTATTCCAGGCGAAGAAGTCATCGCCATTTCGGCAAAAAACGGAACGAATGTTGAACAACTTCTCAATGCGATTATCGAACGAATTCCGCCACCCCCACAAACGCAAGAAGGTGATGAATTCAAGGCACTCATTTTTGACTCACTCTATGATACATACAAGGGCATTGTTACGTATGTGCGCGTAATGTCAGGCGAGGCAAAGCGCGATGATAAAGTATATTTTCTCCATAATAACTTAGAAGTTAATATTCTTGAAGTTGGCTATTTCAAGCCAAAATATAAACCTGTAGACAAAATATCCGCAGGAGAAATCGGATACATCATTACCGGAGTAAAAGAAGTAAGTGAGGCGCGTGTCGGTGATACCGTATGGGCAAAAGGTTCCAAAAAAATGCTACCAGAACAGGCAACTCCCCTACCCGGATACAAAATCGTAAAACCATTCGTTTTTGCCAGTATTTTTTGTGTCGACGGAGATGATTTTCCATTACTTCGCGAGGCGTTAGAAAAATTAAAATTAAACGATTCATCGCTCGTCTACGAACCCGAGCAATCAGGAGCACTTGGAAACGGATTCCGTTGCGGATTCCTCGGACTCCTCCATCTCGATATCGTTCAAGAGCGTCTCGAACGAGAATATGATCTCAACCTCGTCGTCACCGCCCCAAGCGTATCCTACAAAGTCCGACATTCTAATAATAAAGAGGAAATTATCTCAAACCCTGCCGACCTACCCGACCCATCGCAAGTCGATGGACTCCTCGAGCCATGGATGAAGGTCGAACTCGTCACGCCAAAAGAATATCTCGGAAATATTCTCCAGCTCGTTCAGGACAAACGTGGTATTCAAAAAAATATTCAATATATCGACGATGTTCGCGTGATCGTAACAGCCGAAATGCCGCTAGCCTCCATCGTTATTGACTTCTATGACAAATTAAAAAGCGCTACGGCCGGCTATGCCTCCATGAACTATGAATTCATCGATTACCGCGAAGAAGATTTGGTAAAAATGGACATCATGGTAGCAGGAGAAAGAATTGATGCCCTCGCCATCATGCTTCATCGCAAAGAAGCCCAGCACATGGGCCAGTCTATGACCAAAAAACTCAAAGAACTTATCCCAAAGGCTCAATTCGAAATCGCCATCCAGGCAGCCATCGGGGGGAAAATTATTGCCCGTGAAACCATCTCCGCCATGCGCAAAGACGTCACTTCAAAGCTCTACGGAGGTGACCGAACCCGCAAAGACAAGCTTCTCAAGAAGCAAAAAGCCGGCAAAAAACGCATGAAACTGATGGGCCGCGTCGAGGTTCCACAAGAGGCATTTTTGGCAATCCTTCAAAAGGATTAAGCCTACGTTCAAGCAAAATAATAAAATTATACATACAAAAAACTGCAAAATAGCAGCTTGACATTGTAAAAAACTCAAGTATCCTGCCGCCTAGCATAATTACACAATAGCATGGCAGCAGACGGATCAAAACCATTCAGTAACGCAGAGCAGCCTGAAATCAGGGCTATAAACTACAGCAGTAGTCCTATTGGACAACCTGAAGACCTCATACCATGCATGCGAGTAGAAATTCTACGCGAAATTAGTAACTATGGCATTGGTGGCTCGTATATGGGGAAATTCGTGGCTACGAATGATGGAATAACTATATTTCCTTCAGCAATCCCGCACATTGATATAGCGAAACAAAAGCTTCAAGGGGATCCAGAACGATTCCAGGGTGCTGGGATTTTCTTTGCGGATCCAGGAGGCACGATGATTCGCTATGAGTCAGATACCTGCAGAGATCCGGAAACCGGCCTTGGAAAAGATACGCCAAGCTGCCCAATACAAGGATCCCTCATTCTCGAAGCTGTTCGGAGCCAGATAAACACCATTTTTACGTTCAATTAGAGCAAAAATAACAATACCTCTCCATAGATTGACTTTATTGCATTTTTGTTATATAATAAACAAAAATAATTAAAACAAAACAATATGTCGCCACTCGATACTCAAGCAGATTCAGGGGCAGAAGATACCATTGAGGAAAAAGATACGGTAACACGAACACCAGAGCAATTAGAAGTTTTGGACCGTTTAAAAAAAGCAAAAAGCTCAACAGAGAGAGTAGATGTCATTGCTACAGCACTCGATACCTTTGGGCTCGATGTAATTGTCGGACTTATACCGGCAGCAGGTGATGGTACCTCATCTATTATCGCCGGACTATATCTCCTCGCGGAAGCCAAACATGCAGATCTCGGCGCCATGAGCTATCTCAAAATAATCGCCCTACAGGTCGCCGATTTCGCTATTGGAGTAGTCCCTGTCGTTGGAGATGCTGCCGATTATGTCTTTCAAGCAAACAAAATAAGTGCCGGAATGTTCGCCAAAAATATGGAACAAATCAAGCAGGAAGCCGTCAAGATGGGTATTCCACCTGAAGAAATTGCCAAAATCAGCGATGACGGAAAAAACCTTCCACGGCTCGCCAAGCAAGCTATGAGCGTGATCAGGAAAGTTAAAGCTGAAAAAACACCTACTGCGAAGGCAGCATAGTAGGTATCCCATACAGTAAATACCTTGAGCAAATCACAGCTTTGTGGTATACTTGAACGAAGCATAAAACAAAAGCAAAAAAATATGCAGTTCAAAATCCCACAAGATGTACAGCGTGAAGACACGATCGTAGGACCACTCACGATGAGACAACTCATCATTACGGCCGTCGGCGGTGGAATTACCTATGGAGTATATACGGTCCTCTCAAGAACCTATACATGGCAAGTTTGGGGGTTACCCACATTGCTTCTTGCCGCCATCACTATCGCTTTCGCCTTTCTCAAAGTACATGAACTATCATTCACGCAATATCTCGTTAGTGGAACTGCCTATCTTTTTCTCCCTAGAAAGAGAGTATGGATCAAGGGATCAGGGGATCCTGTAAGAACTATAGAGCAACCAAAAATAACTCAAACAGAAAAAAGTCAGGCTCAAAAAAAAGAAAAACAAGAAGACACCATCAAAAAACTCGACTCACTCGTAAGCATTCTTGACTCAAAAGGCATAGCAAAAAAAATTACCTAACACTTCTATGGCAGAAACAACACCAAAAAGCACCGTTATCGACAGTAAAGGAAAGAAAAATCCAGCTATTGGAACACAAATCTTCCTCCCGTTCAGCGAGATGCATGATGATACGGTAATCCTCAAAAACGGAGGCATACGCGCCATACTTCGTACAACAAGCCTTAACTTTAACCTCAAGTCCGAGGAAGAGCAGAACGCTCTCACCTTTGGGTATCAATCATTTTTAAATTCTCTCGAGTTCCCTATCCAAATTGTCGTCCGTTCACGAAAGATGGATATCGACAAATATGTCGAAGGACTTCAGGAAAAACAAAAATTACAAACAAACCCACTGCTCCAGAAACAGACCAATGAGTACATCGACTTTATCGGCAAGCTCGTAGAGTACGCCGATATCATGGAGAAAGACTTCCTCGTCGTAATCCCATTCGATCCTCCACGGGCACAAAGTGGTGGCATCCTCGACACACTATTTAGTATCAAATTTATGGATCTATTTCGAGGGAAAGACATGTACGGACAGGTCAAGAGTCAGCGCGAAGAGTTTGAAAATCTTAAAAAGGGACTTTCCCAACGCGTCAGCACCATCCAAGCCGGCCTCGAAAACCTCGGCCTCAAAGTAAACCAACTCACCACCCAAGAACTCGTGGGACTCTTCTATGCCACCTACAACCCCGTCATTGGACGTAACGAAAAGCTAAAAGACACGAAAGAGTACAAAATGGAGGAGTAAAAACATCCAGCGCCTTATGTTACCATTAAACACATTCAAATCCAGAATAGAGCCACTGACCATTTTTGCACATGCAAAGAAGAAATTACACAACATATACACGATTGCAGACAATATTGGACGTCTCGGTTATCTGCCGGTTATATTATTTCATGAAAAATTCAAAAAACCAGAGGATAAACTAAAAGAAGCAGAAACGACAAAGGAATTAGCCATCCATGAATGCGGGCACGTCCTAACTGATATACTAAATGGAGACATAGTCGTTGAGGCATGGGTGGCAAATTTTTCGCATAGAATTGCTAGTACATTGGGTCTCCCGGGAGGTTACGTGGCTACTGAAGATGAAAGTATACTATCTCGCACGACTATCGGAAGAAATATTAAACAAATATTCTCCAGCAAAAAAGAAGATGAAACAACGGCCCTAAAACAGACTGATCTTGAGAAAACAGTAAAAGAAATTTTGACTTCTTTGGGCGGACCGGCTAGTAATCATGTTTTCAAACACGACCCAGCCCGGTGGGAGAAAACGGCAGTGGTAGATCGTGTTAAAACAGCTTCACAAATAAATGAATATACAGACGATGAAGTAATGAAGAAAAAAATTCTCCAACTCATAGTGTCATCTGACAAGATACATGCAAGACAAGGTCAGGAAGCTGGATTAATAGATATATTTACCATATTTTTTGATCACTTAACGGAATTTTACAGAACACCGGCGATCAGAAATATACTTACTATTTTTTCTGAATATTTACTTGAATCCGGACGAATTAAAAATAAAAAATCAAAAGGCGGCATTAATAAATTAATGCTAAACAGGTTGCAAGAAAAAGGTGTCACAGAGGCGGAGTTTAAACAAATTGGTTTAGGCTACAACAAACTTGTTCAAGACCTAACTTTTGAGCTGAGAGGGTATTTGTATAGTACAAATTAAGAAATAGCAGTGACTATTTCGCGTCAGAACAATCAACCTAATGGAAAATTTTGCTGAAACGACTCTAATATCCTAATATTTTCTGGTCAATCATTAGCCAAGGCAAAAATGGCAGTTTAGTCAAACAAGTTCAGCTTTGTGCCCGGGCACAGATTAATAAAGAGGGTTATGAGGATATACACTAAGACCTCTATCCATTTTACTAGCATGGTGCTATACATTCGGATAGCGAACATATAACCTACGCCCTCTAGGCACTCTCAATAAACAACAAAAGAAAAATCTAACCCTCCAACCAACACACCACCCGACACATGCACCGCGCACAAACACAACACGTCAAAAAAAAGAACCTCCTCTCAGAAGTTCATTCTTTTATCCTTTAGCATAAGAATCATTGTCTTGGTAACGCCCTACTTTCCCAACGACTGTGCGTGAGTA